>CAZIUA010000018.1:0-35451 GCA_964542315.1 uncultured Faecalibacterium sp.
TTACTTGAAGTAGTCCACGCCACCCTCGAACAGCGGCTGATACTTGTTGCCGGGGACGTTCTTGTACAGGTTCTCGCCGGAGCGCTCGGTATGGCCCATCTTGCCCAGCACGCGGCCATCCGGGCTGGTGATGCCCTCGATGGCGAAATAGCTGGCGTTGGGGTTGAAGCGCATATCCATGGTGGGATTGCCGGCCAGATCCACATACTGCGTGGCGATCTGCCCGTTGGCGGCCAGCTCGCGCAGGAGCTTCTCCGGGCCAACGAAGCGGCCTTCGCCATGGCTGATGGCAATGGTGTGCATATCGTCCACCGCCGTGCGGCTCAGCCAGGGGGACTTATTGGACGCGATGCGTGTGCGGACGAGCATGGACTGATGGCGGCCGATCTCGTTGAAGGTCAGCGTCGGGCACTGATCATCGGTATCCACGATCTCGCCGAAGGGCACCAGGCCGAGCTTGACCAACGCCTGGAAGCCGTTGCAGATGCCCAGCATCAGGCCGTCGCGGTTCTTCAGCAGCTCATGCACCGCATCCTTCATCGCCGGATTGCGGAAGAAGGCCGTGATGAACTTCGCGGAGCCATCCGGCTCATCGCCGCCGGAGAAGCCGCCGGGCAGCACGATCATCTGGCTGCGGGCGATCATCTCGCTGGCCTTGCGGATGGACTCGGTGATCTTCTCAGGGGTCAGGTTGTTGATGACCAGGATCTCCGCCTTGCCGCCTGCGCGTTCCACCGCACGCGCGGTGTCATATTCGCAGTTGGTACCGGGGAACACCGGGATGAAGGCCGTGGGCTTGGCGAAGGACGTCTTCGACGCAACGCGCTTTTCCGCCGCGTAGGAGAACTTCTCCGTCGTTTCGCCGGTGCGACCGCGGTACTTGAACACCTTTTCCAGCTTGCCCTCGTAGATCTCCTGCATTTCGGCCAGGTCGATGCGCTCGCCTTCGTATTCCAGCACCCATTCCGGGATGGTATCGCCGACCTTCTCGCCGATGGCAACATCCTCGTCGCACTCGATCAGCATGCCGCCGATCTGCTGGGCGAAGAGTTCGCCGTCGAAGTCCTCGTCAATGCGGGTGCCGATGGCATTGCCCAGACCCATCTTGAACAGGCCCTCCGCAATGCCGCCCAGACCCAGCGCCCACGCAGACACGATCTTGCCGGCGCGAATACCCTCCAGGACGCTGTCATAATTGGCGGTCAGCGCGGCGGTATCATGCGCGTCGCAATGCACGAGGCGGATGGTGTGGCCGGCCTGTTTGAATTCAGGCGAGATGACCTGGCTGGCCTTGCCGGGCGCAACGGCGAAAGAGCAGAGCGTCGGGGGGACGTCCATCTTCTCGAACGTGCCGGACATGGAATCCTTGCCGCCGATGGAGGCGATGTTCAGATCCAGCTGCGCATCGAATGCGCCCAGCAGCGCGGCAAAGGGCTTGCCCCAGCGGGTCGGCTCAGTGCCCATGCGCTCGAAATACTCCTGGAAGGTCAGGTAGGCTTCCTTGTAGTCAAAGCCCGCCGCGACCAGCTTGGTCACGCTCTCGATCACAGCCAGATAGCTGCCCTCATAGGGGGACTGCTCCAGCAGTTCGGGATGCATGCCATAGGCCATGCCGCTGACGGTATCCGTCACGCCCTTGAGGACGGGGATCTTCGCCACCATGGTCTGGTTCGGGGTCAGCTGGCGTGCGCCGCCATAGGGCATCAGCACGGTCGCCGCGCCGATAGTGGAGTCAAAGCGCTCGCTCAGGCCCTGCTTGGAGCAGATATTCAGGTTGGCGACCATGTTCGCCAGTTTTTCCGTGGCGGTATCGCCGGGGAAGACCACGGGCTTCACCGCATCCTCCTGCACGGCGACGCGAGTGTGCTTCTCCGCGCCGTTGGAGTTGAGGAATTCGCGGCTCAGGTCAACGATGGTGTTGCCCTTCCAGGTCATGCGCAGACGGGGCTCCGCGGTGACCTCCGCCACGACGGTGGCTTCCAGGTTTTCGCGTTCCGCCGCAGCGAGGAAGGCTTCCACGTCCTCCGCCGCCAGCACGACCGCCATGCGCTCCTGGGATTCGGAGATCGCCAGCTCCGTGCCGTCCAGACCGTCGTACTTCTTCGGCACCTTGTCCAGGTCGATCATCAGGCCATCCGCCAGTTCGCCGATGGCAACGCTGACACCACCCGCGCCGAAGTCATTGCAGCGCTTGATGAGGCGGGTGACATTTTCATCGCGGAAGAGGCGCTGGAGCTTGCGCTCGGTGGGCGCATTGCCCTTCTGGACCTCAGCGCCGCAGGTCTCGATGGATTCCAGCTTGTGGGACTTGGAAGAGCCGGTCGCGCCGCCGCAGCCGTCACGGCCCGTGCGGCCGCCCAGCAGGACGATCTGATCGCCGGGGGCAGGCACTTCGCGGCGGACATTCTTCTCCGGTGCCGCACCGACCACCGCGCCGATCTCCAGGCGCTTGGCCGCATAGCCGGGGTGGTACATCTCGTCCACCAGGCCGGTGGCCAGACCGATCTGGTTGCCATAGGAGGAGTAACCGGCGGCGGCAGTCGTCACCAGTTTGCGCTGGGGCAGCTTGCCGGGCATGGTCTCGCTCACGGGGACAAGGGGATCCGCCGCGCCGGTGACGCGCATGGCCTGATACACATAGGTGCGGCCGGACAGCGGATCGCGGATGGCGCCGCCGATGCAGGTCGCCGCGCCGCCGAAGGGTTCGATCTCGGTGGGATGGTTATGCGTTTCGTTCTTGAACATGAGCAGCCAGGGCTCGTTCACGCCATCCACATCCACATCGATCTTGATGGAACAGGCGTTGATCTCCTCGCTGACGTCGATATTGGGGGTCTGGCCGATCTTCTTGAGGTACTTGCCGCCCATGGTGGCAATGTCCATCAGGTTGACGGGGCGGGTCTTGGCACGCTCGCCATAGACGGTCTCCCGCGCAGCCAGATAGCGCGCGAAGGCCTTCTCCACCGCGGCCTTCTCGATCTCCGCGTTGTCAATGGTGGTCAGGAAGGTGGTGTGGCGGCAGTGATCGGACCAGTAGGTGTCGATCATGCGCACCTCGGTGAGGGTGGGGTCGCGTTTTTCGCTGGCGAAATAGTCACGGCAGAAGGCCAGGTCATCCTTGTCCATCGCCAGACCATACTTGGCGACGAAATCCTGCACCTGCGCCATATCCATGGTGGTGAAGCCCTGAAGGGTCTCCACGGAATCAGGTGTTTCATAGACCTGCTGAAGGGTCTCCTTCTCCGCCAGATCCGCCTCACGGGCCTCCACTGGGTTGATGACGTGCTTCTTCACGCGCAGCAGCTCATCCTCGGTGAAATCGCCGTCCAGCAGATACACGCGCGCAGACCGCACGGTGGGACGGTCGCACTGGCCGACCAGCTGGATGCACTCCTCGCAGGACGCAGCGCGCTGATCATACTGACCGGGCAGGAATTCCACAGCGAACACGGCCTTCGCGCCCTCGGGGAGCTGCTCGAAGGTCACATCCACCTGGGGCTCGGAGAACACAACGGGCAGGCACTTGCGGTACAGCTCATCCGTCACGCCCTCCACGTCGTAGCGATTGAGCAGCCTCAGCCCGGTGACGGACTTGATCTGCAGGATATGGCGGATCTCCCACAGCAGGTTCTTCGCCTCAACGACGTAATCCGCCTTCTTTTCCACATAAATGCGCTTGACGCTCACAATAAACCTCCTCGCAGCAGCCATGCAGGATGTTTCATCCTTCCTGCACGGCTGGCCGCTCCATCACATGGTCGTTTTCTTCAGTTCCGCCAGGCCGCGCTGACCGATATCGGTGCGCATGTGCATGTCGGTGAAATGGATCTTCTTCGCAGCGGCGTAAGCCTTGTCGATGGCGCCGGGCAGGCACTTGCAGCGCCCCACCACGCCCAGGACGCGGCCGCCCGCGGTGACGATCTCGCCGTTTTCGTTTTTCTTCGTGCCGGCATGGATGACCAGCGCATTCTCCCCTGCCGCTTCCAGGCCGGAGATGACATAGCCGCTCTTGTAGCTGACCGGATATCCGCCACTGGCGATGACCACACAGCAGGCCGCCCCATCGTCGAATTCCACCGGTGTGTCCGCCAGGGTGCCGTTGACCGTGGCTTCCATGATGGTCAGCAGGTCGGACTTGAGCAGGGGCAGCACCACCTGCGTTTCCGGATCGCCGAAGCGGCAGTTGTATTCGATGACCTTCGGCCCCTTGGGTGTCATCATCAGGCCGAAATACAGGCAGCCCCTGAAGGTGCGGCCTTCGGCATTCATGGCATTCACCGTGGGCAGGAAGATCTCCTGCATGCAGCGCTCCGCCAATTCGGGCGTGTAGCAGGGGTTGGGCGCGATGGTGCCCATGCCGCCGGTGTTCAGTCCCTCGTCATGATCCAGCGCGCGCTTGTGATCCATGGAGGACACCATCGGCTTGATGGTCTTGCCATCGGTGAAGGCCAGCACGGACACCTCCGGGCCGGTGAGGAATTCCTCGATGACCACGCTTCTGCCGCTCGCGCCGAACTTCTCATCCTTCATCATGGATTCGACCGCCGCCACGGCTTCCTCACGGGTATTGCAGATCAGCACGCCCTTGCCCAGCGCCAGACCATCCGCCTTGACCACGATGGGCATATCCGCCGTTTGGAGATACGCCACCGCCGCGTCAAAATCGGTGAAGGTCTCGTAGGCCGCCGTGGGGATGCCGTACTTCTTCATCAGATTCTTGGAAAAGACCTTGCTGCCCTCGATGATCGCAGCCTTCTTCTCCGGGCCAAAGGCAGGGATGCCTGCTTCCGCAAGGGCATCCACCATGCCCAGGCAGAGCGGATCATCCGGCGCGACCACCACGAAGTCGATGGCGTTTCCCTTCGCCCAGGCGGTGATGCCTTCCACATCCGTGGCCTTGAAGGGCAGGCAGGTGCAGATCTGCGCCATGCCGCCGTTGCCGGGCGCGGCATAAAGCTGCGTCACACGCGGATTTTCCGCAATTTTCAGGGCGATGGTATGCTCACGGCCACCGCCGCCAACGATGAGAACTTTCATGATGTTTCTCCTTTGATACTTGCTCAAAGCAAGCCGCCCGAAGGTTTCCAAAGGGCGCTCAGGAAGCCCTTTGGCCGCGTCCATGGACGCGGAATGCTGACATGAAAAGCATTCTCGAGCGGCTGATCATGCCTGCAAGAGCAGATATTCACCCATGATCAATGGTGGAACAGGCGCATGCCGGTGAATGCCATGACCATGTTATACAGGTTGCAGGTCTCGATCACATTGTCATCGCGAATGGAGCCGCCGGGCTGAGCCACATAGGTCACGCCGGAGCGGTGTGCGCGCTCGATATTGTCGCCAAAGGGGAAGAACGCATCGCTGCCCAGCGCAACGCCGGTCTGCTGATCCAGCCAGGCACGCTTCTCTTCGCGAGTCAGCGGGACGGGCTGCTCGGTGAAGAACTTCTGCCAGCGGCCATCGGCGATGACCTCGTCCGGCTCATCGGAGATGAACACGTCGATGGTGTTGTCACGGTCAGCGCGGCCGATCTTCTCCACAAAGGGCAGATCCATCACGCGCGGATGCTGACGCAGCAGCCAGTTATCCGCCTTCTGACCGGCCAGACGGGTGCAGTGGATGCGGCTCTGCTGGCCCGCTCCGATGCCGATGGCCTGACCGCCCTTGGCATAGCAGACGGAGTTCGACTGGGTGTACTTGAGCACGATGAGCGCCACGACCAGGTCGATCTTCGCGCTTTCGGGCAGCTCCTTGTTGTTGGTGACGATGTTCTCCAGCAGGTGCTCGTCAATGACGAATTCATTGCGGCCCTGCTCGAAGGTCACACCGAAGACCTGCTTGCGTTCAATGGGGGCAGGCTTATATTCGGGGTCGATCTCAACGATATTGTAGTTGCCCTTCTTCTTCGCCTTGAGGATGGCCAGCGCCTCATCGGTATAGCCGGGGGCGATGATGCCGTCGGACACCTCGGGCTTGATGAGCATGGCGGTGGATTTGTCGCACACATCGCTCAGGCTGATCCAGTCGCCGAAGGAGGACATGCGGTCCGCACCGCGGGCACGGGCATACGCGCAGGCCAGGGGGGACAGCTCCTGATCGCCGACGAAATAGATGCGGCGCATCGTTTCATCCAGCGGAATGCCCACCGCCGCACCGGCAGGGCTGACATGCTTGAAGGAGGTCGCCGCCGGAAGGCCCGTGGCGCGCTTCAGCTCGCAGACCAGCTGCCAGCCGTTGAAGGCATCCAGGAAGTTGATGTAGCCAGGCTTGCCGTTGAGCACCTTGATAGGCAGCTCGCCTTCCTCCATAAAGATGCGGGAAGGCTTCTGATTGGGGTTACAGCCATACTTCAGTTCCAGCTCAGTCATGGGGTCAATCCTCCGCTTCCTGGTCGTGCTTGTTGATGATGATGCTGTCCGCGCTGCCGTCTTTGAGGTTGATGAAGGACACATACAGGCTGACCTTGTTGTCCTCGTTCAGGTTCATCCAGGTATCCAGCGCCAGCTGTTCGATATCGCCCTTGAGGGTGACCTTTTCCGGTTCGCCCTCAAAGGACGGGATGGGGCTGCCATCGCACTTGTAGGTGTGGATGAAATGACCGATGCCAGCCTTGGGCTGGGGGTACTCATAGAAGAAGCGCTGGACGGAGGTATCGTCGTGCTCGTCGCTCTTGAGGATGGACAGCTTGTACATGCAGGCGCCATCCTTCGTTTCGACCAGGCCGGAAATGCGCGGGGTGCAGTTGGGCTGATCGTCCTCGAACGTGCGGGTACGCAGGGCTTCCTCGAAGGTCTTGCCTTCCTTCAGGAAATCGCGGATGGTATCGGTCTGATCGCCATTGGTGACGATGACGCGGCCATCGCCCATGTCGCGCACGGGCGCGTAGATGATCAGGTGGGGATCAGTCATCAGGCTCTCGTCATGCGCCTTGGTGATGATGCCGTCCTCGCTCTCCTCGAAGATGCGGTTTCGGCTGTTGACGCTGCGGCCCATGATGAAGTACACGATCACGGCGTTCTCGCCGGTCTCGTCAAGACCCAGGCAGATGCCGCGGCCGGGATAGGTATTGGTATTCAGCAGAGTGTTGAAATCAAAGGTCTGCATCACATTTCCTCCTGTATCATCCACTGTCATGCGTTCAGGGAACGAGCCACGTCCTCCACCGCCTGGGGAAGCAGCACCCATTCGGCCTGCTCCATCACGCGGCGCTGAAGGGTCTCCGGCGTATCATCCGGCAGGACCTCCACCGCCTTCTGGGCGATGATGTCGCCGCCATCGGTGATCTCGTTGACGAAATGAACGGTCGCGCCGGTGACCTTGACGCCCTTTTGGAGGGCCGCCTCATGCACGCGCAGGCCATAGAAGCCATCCCCGCAGAAGCTGGGGATCAGGCTGGGGTGGATATTGAGCATGCGATGATCGTAGGCGCGGATCACATTCTCCGGCAGGATGGTCAGGAAGCCTGCCAGCACCACCAGATCGATCTGATTGTCGCGCAGGAGCGACAGCAGCCGCTCGCCGTAGTCCGCGATTGCTTCGCCCTTGGCCTTGCGCAGCACCGCAGAGGGGATGCCCGCGTTTTCCGCGCGGGTCAGCGCATACGCCTTCTCATTGGAGGCGACCACCAGCGCCAGTTCCGCAGAGGGGATGCGTCCCGCCTGCTTGGCATCGATGATGGCCTGAAGATTGGTGCCGCCGCCGGACACCAGCACAGCAACTCTTACCACAGCTCCACGCCCTTCTCGCCCTCGACCACTTCGCCCAGGACGTAGGCGTCTTCCCCATGGGCCTGGAGGATTTGCAGGGTCTTCTCCACATCCTCCGGCGCAACGGTCACGGTCATGCCAACGCCCATGTTGTAGGTGTTGAACATGTCGCGCTCAGGGACATTGCCCTCACGGGCGATGATGTCGAAGATGGGCAGCACGCGCACATCGTCGCGCTTGATCTTCGCACACAGGCCCTCGGGCAGCGCGCGCGGGATGTTCTCATAGAAGCCGCCGCCGGTGATGTGGCAGATACCCTTGGGCTGCACTTCCTCCAGCAGCGCCAGGATCGCCTTGACATAGATGCGGGTGGGGGTCAGCAGGGTTTCAAACAGGGACTTGTCCAGCTCCGGATAATGCCGGTCCTGCGCGCCGTCAGTCAGGCCGAACACCTTGCGCACCAGGGAGAAGCCGTTGGAATGCACGCCCGTAGAGGGAAGCGCGATGATGACATCCCCCGCGCGGGTGGACTTGGGATCGATGATCTTGGCCTTGTCCACGATGCCCACGGTAAAGCCCGCCAGGTCGTAATCGTCCTCGGGCATCATGCCGGGATGCTCCGCCGTTTCGCCGCCGATGAGGGCGCAGCCGGACTGCACGCAGCCCTCCGCCACACCGCCGACGATATCGGCGATCTTCTCCGGAATGTTCTTGCCGCAGGCAATGTAATCCAGGAAGAACAGGGGCTTTGCGCCACAGCAGATGACATCGTTGACGCACATGGCCACCGCGTCGATGCCAATGGTGTCATGCTTGTCCAGCAGCATGGCGACCTTCAGCTTGGTACCAACGCCGTCGGTGCCGGAGACGAGCACAGGCTCCTGCATGCCGGCCGTATTCAGCCCGAAGCAGCCGCCAAAGCCGCCGATATCATCCACGCAGCCCTCCGTCTTGGTGCGCGCCACATGCTTCTTCATCAGTTCCACAGCCTTGTAGCCGGCCACGATATCCACGCCTGCTGCCTTGTAGGATGCGCTTTCGCTCTTCATGGTTCGATCTCCTTTCCCCGGGGTGCTGCCCCGCTGCAAGCCTCAAGAGGGATCCGTCTCCCCGGAGGCGATCTTCTTTGTCCTTTGTTACACTTTGTGTTTCTGCTCGATGGTCAGAGGCTGGTCATACTTGTTGATATGCTTGCGCACCGGCGGCGCGATGGGGTATTCGCCCGTGAAGCAGCCCTTGCAGAACTTGCACTTGCTGCCCTCGGCGATCTTGTCGCAGGCCTCCAGCGGAAGATAGCCGATGGAATCCGCCCCGATGATCTGGCCGATCTCCTCCACCGTGTGGTTGGCAGCGATGAGCGTCTCGCGCTTGCTGACATCCGTGCCAAAATAGCACACATCGGTGAAGGGTGGCGAGGACAGGCGGACATGGACTTCCCTGGCGCCGGCCTCACGCAGGAGGTTGACGATATGCGCGCAGGTGGTGCCGCGGACGATGGAGTCATCCACCATGACGACGCGCTTCCCCGCAACAGTGGAGCGGATGGCGTTGAGCTTGATGCGCACCGCATCCTGACGCTGCTTCTGCTCGGGGAGGATGAAGGTGCGGCCGATGTACTTATTCTTCAGGAAGCCGATGCCGTAGGGGATGCCGCTCTCCTGGGAATAGCCCAGGGCCGCATCCAGACCGGAATCCGGCACACCGATGACCACATCCGCCTCCACAGGATGCGCCTTGGCCAGGAAGGCGCCGGCGCGTTTGCGGGCCTCATGGACGCTGCTGCCGTCGATGAGGGAGTCCGGGCGCGCGGTATAGACGAATTCAAACACGCACAGGCCGTCGTGGCAGGCATTCTCCACCCGGCGGGACTTGATGCCCTCCGCGCTGACCACCACCATTTCGCCCGCGGCGATGTCACGGTCGAAGGTCGCACCCACCGCGTCCAGCGCGCAGCTTTCCGACGCAAAGACGATGTCCTCGCCGATATGGCCCATGCACAGCGGACGGAAGCCATGGGGATCACGGCAGGCGATAAGCTTGGTGGGGCTCATGACTACCATCGAATACGCGCCCTTGATGATGTCCATGGCGCTGAACACGGCTTCCTCGATGGAGCCGCACTTGAGGCGCTCCTGGGTGATGATGTAGGCGATGACCTCCGTGTCCGCCGTGGCATGGAAGATCGCGCCCTTGGCCTCCAGTTCGTCCCGCAGCTCAGCGGCATTGGTCAGTGCGCCGTTGCACGCCAGGGACATGGAGCCCTTCTGATGATTGATGAGGATGGGCTGGGCGTTGGAGCGGCTCTTCATATCCGCCGCGGCATACCGGCAATGACCGATGGCCATCTTGCCCTCTTCGATCTTTTCCAGCATGTCACGGGTGAAGACCTCCGTGACCAGGCCGTTCTCGCGGTACTTCTTCATCACGCCGTCGGTGTTGACGCAGATACCGCAGCTTTCCTGGCCGCGATGCTGCAAGGCATACAGCGCGTGATAGGTCTCCGCCACCACGCCCTTGCCTTCCTTGCGGAAGATGCCGAACACGCCGCATTCCTCGTGGGGCTTGTCCATGTCTTCGTGGAGCTGATCCGCTTCCAGCCAGCGATTGTCATCCATATGGTTCATTTCCTTCTTTATATAGAGTTGAATGGGAATGTTCGGGTTTTCAGTCGATGGCGAGCGCCGCATCCTTGGCGAGCACCGCATCATGCTGTGCCTTGCGCTGGGCGTTGAGCTTCTCCGCCAGGACGGCATCTTCCACCGCGAGGATCTGCGCGGCCAGCAGCGCCGCATTGGCACTGCCGTCGATAGCCACGGTCGCCACGGGCATGCCGGAAGGCATCTGCACCGTGGAGAGCAGCGCATCCAAGCCATCCAGCGTGGAGGACTTGACCGGGATGCCGATCACGGGCAGGGTCGTCTGGGCGGCGAAGGCACCGGCCAGGTGTGCGGCCTTGCCTGCAGCGCAGATCAGCACGCCGAAGCCGTTCTCACGGGCGTTGCGGGCGAAATCCGCCGCCTCCGCAGGGGTGCGGTGTGCACTGTACACATGGGCCTCGAAGGGGATTTCCAGCTTCTTCAGCTGCTCAAATGCGGGCTTCAGGACGGGCAGATCGCTGTCGCTGCCCATAATGATGGCGACCTTCTTCATCTTCAATTCCTCCTCTGTTGACCACAGCGCCATAAAAATAGCACGGCCTGTATACACTCAGTCCGTGCCCTATTGCGCCATATGAAAGATACACGCCTGGCCTTGACGGAAAACCATCTGCTGAATGGACACGGCGGTACCTCCTTTGCATCATCCGGTGAACGGCACGAAATGTCCGCTCCGGGGTTCATGACAGGACTATTCTACCGCATGGGAATGCATCTGTCAAGGGATTTTCCGAACATTTTCTCACTATTTCAGTTGAACGTTTGTGTTGTGTGCTCATTTCGGCCATCTGTTCACCAAATTTCACAAGCCACGCAAAGAAAAAGCGCGGACAGCCGAAGCCATCCGCGCAATGTTCGGTTTTTCAGTCGCTCATCAGGCTGGAGAAGCCCTCGCCCAGCGCCTCATGCGCCTCGGTGATGAACATAAATGCGTTCTCATCCTCCTGGCGGACGATCTCCTTCAGGCGCGCCACCTCCTGGGGCGGCAGGACGCACAGCACCACCGGACGTTCCCGGCCGGTATACGCACCGCGCGCGCTGAGCTGGGTGACGCCGCGCTCCATCTCGTCCAGCAGGCGCCGGGAGACCTTCTCCCACTGGTCGGTGATGACGAAGCAGGCCTTGTTCTGCGACAGGCCCAGCATGACTACGTCCACCGCCTTGCCGGAAACAAAGATGCAGATCAGCGCATACAGCGCCTCGGAGGAGCCGATGAAGATCCACGCGGCAACGACCACCACGCAGTCGATCATGAACAGGAACATCCCCACCGACATGAACGGCAGATACTTATGCACCAGCCGGGCGCACATATCCGTGCCGCCTGTGGTCGCGCCGCCGCGGAGGATGAAGCCCAGTCCGATGCCCAGGAGGATGCCTCCATAGAGCGTCCCCAGGATGGGTTCCACCTGGATCTCGCGCAGGGGCAGCAGGTCGATGGCCAGCGAAAACAGGATGGTTGCCACCAGGCTGCGGAAGGCAAACGAGCGCCCCATGGTCCTGTAGCAGATCAGGAACAGCGGGATATTCAGCAGCAGCGACGTGATGCCGATCTCCCAGCCCCACAGGTGGTTGAGGATCATCGCCACGCCAGTCAGGCCGCCGGGGGCGATCTGTCCGGGATTGAGGAAGGTCGGATACGCCGCCGCACCGATCACGCAGCCCAGCACGATTTGCAGCCAGGCCGTCAGACGTTCCCGCTGAGCCAGACGATGCAGTTTTTCGATCATTTTCATTCGTTCCTCCATGCGCACCGATGCGCTATGCCCCGCCGATGCTCCGCCGCAGTGCCTGATCGATGCGATCCATCGCCGGATCCGTCAGGCGGCCGAGGTAGCGCGTCAGCCGGGATTTCTCCAGCGTGCGCACCTGTTCTGTCAGCACCACCGAATCCGCCGGGAGCCCGCTTTCCTCCGCCGTGATGAAAACATGCACGGGCATATGGGGCTTTTTTCGGCGGGTGGTGATGGCGGCCACGATCACCGTGGGTGAATGCAGGTTCCCCGTATCATTCTGGATGATGAGCACCGGGCGAACGCCGCCCTGCTCCGAGCCGATCACGGGGTCGAGATCCGCCCGGTATATCTCTCCACGTTTCATATTGTCACACTCCGTCCGGGATGTCAAGCCTTTTTTCAGCAGAGAGCCATCGCCCTCCCCTTCCAGCATATGCCCGAACGGCGCGCGTGGTCGATGCCCGGGATCAGTTCACCTGCATATTTCGCCGCATATGCAGCAGCGCCTGCTTCTCCAGCCGGGATACCTGTGCCTGGCTGATGCCGATCTCCTGCGCCACCTCCATCTGCGTGCGTCCGTCGAAAAAACGCAGCTGCATGATGCGCTTTTCCCTTTCGCCCAGGCGGCGCATCGCATCGCGGATGGCGATATCCTCCACCCAGTTTTCGTCGCGCTCGCGGTCATCCCGCACCTGATCCATGATGTAGAGCGCATCGCCGCCGTCGTTGTACACCGGCTCAAAGAGGCTGACAGGATCCTGAATGGCCTCCATGGCGAAGATGATCTCCTCCTGCGGCAGGCCCATTTCGGCGGCGATCTCCGCCACGGTCGGCTCGCGGTTGAGCCTGTTTTGCAGCCGCTCCCGCGCCTGAAGCGATTTGTAGGCCGTGTCGCGCATGCTCCGGCTGACGCGGATGGCGTTGTTGTCCCGCAGGTAGCGGCGGATCTCCCCGATGATCATCGGCACGGCATAGGTCGAGAAGCGCACGTTCTGCGTCACATCGAAATTGTCGATGGCCTTCATCAGCCCGATGCAGCCGACCTGGAACAGATCATCCGCGTTTTCGCCGCGGGATGAAAACCGCTGGATCACGCTGAGCACCAGCCGCAGATTCCCCTGCACAAATTCGTCCCGTGCGGCTCTGTCGCCTGCATGCACAAGCGGAAAGAGCTCCATCATCCGCGCCTGCGACAGCACCGGCAGCTTTGACGTGTTCACCCCGCAGATCTCCACCTTCCCATAGGCCATGGCCCCGTACCCCCCTCATATCGGTATGTACAGAGTATGGCCCGAAGGCGCCGCCGCTAAACAGCCCCGACAGAACCAGTCATCCCTCGGCGAAATCAGCCCCTTCCATCAGGAGGACTGGCGCAGCATTTCGCCATGCAGGCGCTGCAGGATGCGCTTCTCCAGCCGCGAAATGTAGCTCTGGCTGATGCCGAGCACATCCGCGACCTCCTTCTGCGTCATTTCGTCCCGGCCGGAAAGGCCGTAGCGCATGGTCATGATCTGCTGCTCGCGTGGATTCAGGCTGCGCAGGGCGGCGAAGAGCATCTGCTTTTCCGCATCCTCCTCCATGCCGCGGGAGACCATGTCCGCCTCCGTCCCCAGGACGTCGGAGAGCAGCAGTTCATTGCCGTCCCAGTCCGTGCGCAGCGGCTCATCCAGCGAGACCTCCGCCTTGGTGCGGCTGTGGCGCCGCAGGAACATGAGCACCTCGTTCTCGATGCAGCGGCTGGCATAGGTGGCCAGCTTGATCTTCTTCTCCGGGTCGAAGGTGTTGACGGCCTTGATCAGCCCGATGGTGCCGATGGAGATCAGATCCTCCAGCATGACGCCGGTGTTCTCAAACTTTCGCGCGATGAACACCACCAGGCGGAGGTTGCGCTCGATCAGCGTCTGGCGGACGTACTTTTCCTCCGCCGGCAGACGGGACAGCAGCGCCCGTTCCTCCTCGGCGGACAAAGGCGCCGGCAGCGGGATCGGTCCGCCGATATACAGCACCTCGCGCGGGTGAAAGGCCGACAGGATCTCCTGCATCTGCGGCAGGCGGAAAGACAACAGCATCAGGATCCCTCCTTGTCATGTACATGCTTCCCTCATACGGACAGCGCAGCCGCGTCGCTGATCAGCCGCACCGGCACCAGCGCCTGGAAGCCCTCATAGCCATCCGGCGAAACGCCCAGCAGCGTTTCCACGCGCTGCCAGCCCTCCGGGGTCTGGATATACACGCTGTCCGGGTGGAAGATGACCATCATCCCCGTGCCGGACACCGTGCGCACCCCCATCAGGCGGAAGGGGTAAGTCAGTTTGCCCTCCTGCGGCAGCTGCACCAGACGCTGTGCAGCCCTGCGGCTGATGACGATCACCGGCAGGCCGGTCACGGCATCGCGGAGCAGATTGCCGCTGTCGATGAGGGCCGTGAGCGTCAGATGATGCGCACCATGGCGGATGTCCACCGCTGCCAGACGGGGCACATCAGCCGGATGCGGCGCCGCAACGGGAATCATCCGGAGCATCAGGCAGCCCAGGAGGATCATCACCGGCGGCGGCAGGCCCCAGGAGGACATCAGGCGCATCAGCCCCGTCACCCCCAGGGAGAGGAAGCTGCCTGCGGTGACCATCCGCACGCGGAGCCGCCGCGGCACGCCCGGCCAGGCCAGCAGCGGCGCACACACCGCGCAGGCCAATAGCGCACAGCCGCGCGCCAGCCCCGGCGCATTCATCATCACTGCGGAAAGCACCGCCACGCCCATGGCCGCACCCGTCAGCCGAAGCGGTGACCGCCGCCTGAGCCCCGCGCTCAGCCCGATGGACAATAACAGGCAGCCCGTCAGCCCCGTTTGCTCCAGGATATACAGCCAGATGCTCGCACGCAGCGCCGCTCCCCCCTCTCTGCGTCAGCGCTTGGTTTCATCATAGCCGCATCGGCGCCTGATTTTCGTCGATTCCGTCTGCGAAGAAGATCGAAAGCGCGCGACACGGCATTTTTCTTCGGCAAATAAAAAAAGGTGACGCAAAGTCACACTGGATCGCCATCAGTTTTTCCGTCCGCAGACCGGATCTGCGCACGCATGCACTGCCGAAAAAAATCACGTATTCTTGATTTGTATCCGCCGCAAAAACGGTGTATAATAGGTGTATGTCACTTTTCTGTCAGGAGGGGTCACCCATGCATTATCAGGCAATTCTGTTCGATCTGGACGGCACGCTGCTCCCGATGGAGCTGGAGAAATTCATCAAGGTCTACTTTGGCGAGCTGGTCAAGGCGCTCTCGCCGCTCGGGCTCAAGGCGGAGCAGATCTTCGAGCCCTTCATCCATGCAACAAAGTCCATGATGGCCAACACCACCGGACGCCTCAACGCGGATGTCTTCTGGGATGACTTCTGCGCCCTGAGCCATCTGGAACGCGCCGCGCTGGAGCCTGTCTGCGATGCCTTCTACGGCTCGGGCTTCCATGCCGCCCGCGTCGCCACCAGCGAAAATCCCCTGGCGCGTGAGGCCGTCCGCCTCGCCCGCGAAAAGGCGGACAAGGTCGTCCTCGCCACCAATCCGCTCTTCCCCATGGCCGGTCAGCGCACGCGCCTGAGCTGGATCGGCCTGACGCCGGAGGACTTCGACCTTGTCACCTGCTACACCTCCGACCGGCATTGCAAGCCGGATCCGGCCTATTTTGAGGACATCTGCCAGCGGCTGTCGCTGAATCCCGGCCAGTGCCTGATGATCGGCAACGACGACCGCGAGGACATGGCCTGCGCCACGGCCTGCGGGATGAGCTGCTACCTGGTGACGGATTGCCGCATCCCCAATGCGGATCAGCCGTGGACGGGCGCGATGGGGACCTTCGCCGAGATGGTGGAAATGCTCAGAAACCTCTAATTGCGGTTGCAACGGCGCCATTTTCCTGCTATAATGGGATGTGTCTGAACCGGACACATCCTTTTTTTGATGCAGATTCACTCAAGGAGTATTCATATGCAGAGCAAAAACAAGCCCCTCATCCCCGATGCGGAAGCTACCCGGCGCAAGCGCCGCCGTCAGCTGCGCAACTGGATCATCCTGCTGGCCATCGTGCTGATCATCATCGGCGCGGTGAACCTGTTCAGCTTCTTCACCCGCACCAGCACCGTCAGCGCATTGTCCCTGCCCTGCTACGCCCATCAGGACGTGACGGTCTTCCAGGACGGCGTGCTCTATTACGACGGCGCATCCATCCACTTCGTCAACGCCGGCGGCGGCATCGAGTGGTCCTATCCCGTGGGCGACGGCGCGTCCTTCTCCGTCTCGGATGATCACCTCGTCATCTGGGCCGGCACGCAGCTCTTCATCGTTGATGCCAAGGGCAAGCCTTCCTATAATGAATCCATGGGCGCGCCGATCCAGTTTGCGCGCATCGGCAAGAAGTACGCCGCCGTCATCACCGGCGACGACCTGAAGGCCACCCTCACCGTCAAGGATCTGCAAGGCACCCAGGTGGACGCCGAGACCGAAGCCTTCGACGGCATGCTCATCCTGGACTGCGGCTTCTACGGCAGCAACAATGAGTATATGTGGACGCTCTCCTACGACATCTACAATCCCGCCATCTCCACCGTCATGCACACCTATCAGGTCGGACAGATGAACACGGGTGAAGTCAACCTGGGCGAGCACCTGGCCTATAAGGTCATCTATGCCGACCAGATGCTGAATGTCTTCTCCACCCAGCAGATGTACATCTACGATTACAAGGGCGTGCAGAGCGTCAACGACACGCGCCTGGTCTACGGCTGGAAGTACCTGGACCATGCCTCGCCCGACCGCGGCGCGACGCAGTTCCTGCTCGCCCCCACCGCCCAGACTTCCGCCGTGCAGTCCATCACGGAGCTGCGCGTCTTCTCCTCCGCGCTGGATCGCCGCTACACGCTGCCATCCTCCTGTGTGGGTGCTGCCATCGATGCAGGCCGCATCTACGCCTTCTCCGAGAATTACCTCTATGCCGGCCAGGTCAACAGCCAGCGCTTCTATGCGTATGATATGAACCTCCCCGACGAGCGCCTGGTGACTTCCTTTGCCGGCCTGACCAACAACGGCTATGCCATCGTCATCAGCAACAGCGATGTGTTCTCCGTCAGCCTGCCCAAATAAAAAAGACCCCCGCGCCTATAAACACGAAGACCCCGCGCCTCCGAACAGATCGGAAGTGCGGGGTCTTTTGGGTCGCTGTTTTGTCTTACGCCTTGCCGTTGCAGCCCAGGACGTTCACGATCTTGTGGGAGACCATGTCCTTCACAGCCTGACGGGCGGGCTTGAGCCACTGACGGGGATCGAAGTGATCCGGATGCTCCGCGAAGTACTTGCGGACGGAAGCAGTCATGGCCAGACGGATATCGGAGTCGATATTGATCTTGCACACGGCCAGCTTCGCAGCCTGAGCCAGCTGCTCCTCGGGGATGCCGATAGCGCCGGGCATATTGCCGCCGTACTGGTTGATCTCCTGGACGAAGTTCTGGGGGACGCTGGAGGCGCCGTGCAGAACGATCGGGAAGCCGGGCAGGCGCTTTGCGCACTCCTCCAGCACGTCGAAGCGCAGCTGGGGCTTGGTGCCGGGCTTGAACTTATATGCGCCGTGGCTGGTGCCGATGGCGATGGCCAGGGAGTCGCAGCCGGTCTTGGAGACGAACTCCTCGACCTCTTCGGGGCGGGTGAACATTTCCTTGCCGGACTCGACGACAACTTCGTCTTCCACGCCAGCGAGGGTGCCCAGCTCGGCCTCGACCACAACGCCGTGGTCGTGCGCGTACTCAACAACGCGCTTGGTCAGCTCGATATTCTCCGCAAAGGACTTGGAGGAAGCGTCGATCATCACGGAGGTGAAACCGCCGTCGATGCAGCTCTTGCACAGCTCAAAGGAGTCGCCGTGGTCCAGGTGCAGCGCGATCGGGATATCGGGATTCTCCGCAGCAGCCGCCTCAACCAGCTTCACCAGGTAGGTGTGGTTGGCATAATTGCGCGCGCCCTTGGACACCTGCAGGATGACGGGAGCCTTCAGCTCGCCAGCCGCCTCGGTGATGCCCTGGATGATCTCCATGTTGTTCACGTTGAAAGCGCCGACAGCGTAGCCGCCGTCATACGCCTTTTTGAACATTTCCTTCGTCGTAACGATAGCCATTGGGATGACCTCCTATCACAGTCGTGTACAAACTTGTACATCATACATTGTACCACATTCCTTGCATAAAGAAAAGGGGGGAATTGAGAAGAATTTCACAATTTCTGCGCATATCTGCAGGCAGGAAGTCCGGCAAAGGCGTAGAATTAAAAAAAGAAAGCCACCTTGACAATGCGGAAGGAGGAAATCCGACATGTCCAATCCCGTGGGTGAAGGCCGTTTTTCCCTGCTCCTGGAGGGGCAGGATCTCCCTGCGGAGGAGATCGAGGCTCGCCTGAAGATTGCTGCGACGCGGGTCATCCGCAAGGGCGATGTGCTCAACCGCCTGCCCCTGATCACCGCGCAGACTGACGAATGGGCGCATACCATCGCCCTGACCAACGCCGAAAGCACCGACACCGCACTCAACGACCTGCTGGCGCAGATCATCCTGCACACGGGTGATCTGAAGGCCTTTGCCGACAGCGGGATGCGCGTCCGCCTGCGCATGTATGTGCAGAGCGACTATGCGCAGATGACCTACCGCCTCATGCCGGAAACGCTGTCCCGGCTGGTGGCGACGGGGCTGCCGCTGGAGGTCTCCAGCATGTCCTGGGGCGAGATCGGCATTTGACGCCGATGAAGGAATACAGCAAGGGGGCTGTCCCGCACGGGACAGCCCCCCCCCTTTTTCCGTTACAGCTTCATGTCGCCATCCTTGATCCAGCCCAGACGGCGCATCGGCTGGCAGATCAGCACGCTCAGCAGCGCCGGGAGCACGAAGCAGATCAGCACCAGGCCGATCCAGTCCATCGCACCGGCGGCATAACCCGTTTCGCTCCAGCCGGCGATGACGCCGATCTGTCCCACCAGGCCGCAGGTACCCATGCCGCTGGACACGGCAGGCCCGTTCATCTCCAGCTTGAACAGGCAGGTGGCCAGGGGGCCGGTGATGGCGCTGGCCAGGGTCGGAGGCAGCCAGATGCGGGGATTCCGGATGATATTAGGCATCTGCAGCATGGAGGTGCCAAGGCCCTGGCTGACCAGGCCGCCCACGCCATTCTCCCTGTAGGACATGACGGCGAAGCCCACCATCTGCGCACAGCATCCGGCCACAGCCGCGCCGCCCGCAAGGCCCGTCAGGGACAGCGCCGCGCAGATCGCCGCGGAAGAGATCGGCAGCGTCAGCGCCACGCCGACCACCACGCTGACCAGGATGCCCATGAGGAAGGGCTGCTGATTCGTCGCCCACTTGACCACCTCACCCACCGCACTGGCAGCGCTGCCGATGGCCGGCGCGATGAGCATGGACAGCCCGACGCCCACCACGATGGTCACCGCAGGGGTGACGAGGATGTCAATCTTCGTCTTCTTGGAGACCAGCTGGCCCAGCTCTGCGGCGGCAATGGCGATGAAATACACCGACAAGGGGCCGCCCGCACCGCCCAGCTTATTGGCGGAGAAGCCCACAGTGATCAGGGAGAACAGCACCAGCGGATCCGCATGGAGGGCATAGCCGATGGCACAGGCCATGGCCGGGCCTGCCATCGCGGAGGCATAATCCCCGCCGATGGCCGTCAGGAAGTCCACATTCAGCTGCTGACCAAGGGTCTTGATGATCGTACCGATCAGGAGGCTGGCGAACAGGCCCTGCGCCATCGCGCCCATCGCGTCGATGCCGTAGCGCTTGCCGTACTTTTTCAGCGTTGCCTTGACATTGCTCATGCTTTGCTTTTCCTTCCCTTTGTACTTGATCTATGCAAACGCGCCTCAATCGGCATATTTGGCGATGTATTCCTCCAGGCAGAGGTTTTCATCCCGCATGATGAGGGAATGTGCCGTACCGACATAGCGGATGTGCCACGGCTCATAGGAGATGCCGGTCAGTGCGGTCTTATCCGCCGGATAGCGGAGGATGAAGCCGTATTCCCAGCAATGCTTGGCCAGCCAGACGGATTGCTCGGTGGATGCGAAGGAGGATGCACCCGTCACCGCCACATCGAAGGCCAACCCTGTGTGATGCTCGCTCGCACCGGGATCTGCCACCGTCTGACGCACCTTTGCGCGCGCCTGCGTGCCGGTCATCCCCTCCTGGCGGTAGGCATACACCCGCTCGTCGAAGAGCTTCTGCTGATATTCGATGGAACGATAGCCCGCATTGACCTGCCAGGACTTGAGTCCTTCCGCCTGTGCGGCGTGGAGCATGGTCAAAAGCGCATCCACGGCGTACTTTTCGCCCTGAATATCGCTGCCCTTCACCTTGACGACGGAGGCATCGCAGTATTCCTTCATATTAACAAGGCAGACATGCTGATAATTGTCGGGGATATAGTTGTCGTCATTGACCAGAATGGGATAGCCATTGGCCATCACGCCGGGAATCTCATCGGGATCGGGCGTCGGGGTGGCCTGCACGGCATGGGCGCTGTCCGAAAAGAGCACGGCTGCCGTCGCAGGGCCATAGATGCCGTCCGCGGACAGGCCATGCTGCTGCTGGAAGAGGGTGATGGCCTTCTTCGTTGCCGGGCCGGACAGACCATCCACCGTGCCGGTGTAATACCCCAGATCAGCCAGACGTTGCTGCACCGCGCCCATGGAGGACGTATCCGGCGTAGGCGTGGGGACCTCGGTCGGTTCGGGGGTGATGGCGACCTTCGCCGCGTCGGAATAGAGCAGCGTGCTGGTCTCCGTGCCGACGATGCCATCCGCGCCCAGGCCGTTCTGCCGCTGGAATTCCGTCACAGCCGTACGTGTTCCGGGGCCGAACTGACCGTCCACCGCATCGGTGTAATAGCCCAGCTCCTTCAGGCGGGTCTGGAGCTGTGTCACAGCCTCCCCTGCCGAACCGGAACGCAGCACGGGTTCCGGCGTGGGCTGATCAGGGTCGGGCGTGACCTTCATCACATTGCCGTATTCCGGCAGGGGCGTGGGCGTCAGCGAGGCCACCCGCTGCACCTCGGTATTCAGGCTCGCCACACGGCTGCCCAGCACCACCGCTGCGAGCAAAAGCACCGCCAGGAGCACGCAAAGGGCGATCTCCCGCGGCGTCGTAGGTTTCTTCATCCTGTGTCACCTCATCTATGTCCATTCACGACCGCATCTGCGCGTGAAAAATGATCCTGACCAGTATACGACATTTCCCCGGAGAACGCAAGTGCGGCGGAAAGTTTGTTAAATTTGTGTCAATTCATCGTAAAGACATAAATCCGGGGTACACTGATGCGGAAAAGCCAACACCGAAAGGAGCACCCACATGCAGAATTTGCTTGCCGCCGCGGACAGCGAAAGGCTGATCCGTGACAGAAGATATCTCCACGCCCACGCTGAAACGGGCTTTGACCTGACCGAGACCTTCGCCTACGTCTGGGATGCGCTGACGCAGATGGGGCTTTCGCCGCGCAAATGCGGCCGATGCGGCATCGTGGCTGACATCGGCCATGGCGACAAATGCGTGCTGCTGCGCGCAGATATGGATGCGCTGCCCATCCGCGAGGCGGCGGACGTTCCCTTTGCCTGCCCGACCGGGCGCATGCACGCCTGCGGACACGACCTGCATTCCGCCATGTTGCTGGAGGCTGCACGCCTGCTCAGGCAGCAGGAGGAGCATCTGGGCGGCACGATCCGCCTGATGTTCCAGCCTGCGGAGGAGGTCTTCCTCGGTGCGGCAGACATGCTCGCTGACGGGCTGCTCGATGCGCCCCGCCCCAGCGCGGCGTTCATGATCCACGTCATGACGAACATCGCCCTCCCCGTCGGCACGGTGATTGTCTCCGCACCGGGCATCAGCGCGCCTGCCGCCGGCATGTTCGAGATCGCCATCCAGGGCAAGGGCTGCCACGGCGCGATGCCCCACACCGGCGTTGATCCCATCAGCATCGCCGCGCATACCGTGCTGAATCTCCAGCAAATCCAGACCCGCGAGCTGAGCCTGAATCAGCCCTGCGCGCTGACCATCGGCACCCTGCAGGCCGGCGAGGCTGCCAACGTCATTCCCGATCAGGCCATCCTGCGCGGCAGCATGCGCACCTTCGACGATGAGACCAGCCAATATCTGTTCCAGCGCGTGGAGGAAGTCGCCGCGCAGACTGCCGGCATGTTCCACGGGAGCGCCACGGTGAAGTCCCTCGGCGGCTGTCCGACCCTGCTCAACGATGCTGAGCTGAGTCAGCGCACGCTGACCGCCCTGAAGGAGCTGCTGGGCGCGGACAAGACCCTTCTGAGCAGCGACCTGGGCGGTGACGCAGCGAAGTCCTCCGGCTCGGAGGACTTCGCCAACCTCTCCCACGAGCTGCCCTCCCTCATGGTCGCGCTGGCCGCCGGACGTCCGCAGGACGGGCATGATCATCCCGCCCATCACCCCATGACCAGCTTTGACGAATCCGCATTGCCCACCGGTGCAGCGGTCTACGCCGCCATGGCGCTGAACGCCCTGCGCACCTGATCCCCTCACCTTGACAGCATGCGCCCTGTGTGGTATAATCTGGGCAACATCTCATCCTGATCAACGGGTTTTTGCTGGCGCAGGGCGGAACGTTCATGCCCCGCCCCGACCGCAGAGAGGAGCGTCCAATGCATACCACACTCCTGGTCATGGCTGCCGGAATGGGTTCGCGCTTCGGCGGCAACAAGCAGATCGCACAGATCGGCCCCCACGGGGAGCTCCTGCTGCACTATTCCATGTTCGATGCCGCCGCAGCCGGGTTCGACAAGGTGGTCTTCGTCATCAAGCGCGCCATGGAGGCGGACTTCCGCCGTCTGCTGGAAGGCGGCATCCCCCATGGCATGGAGGTGCATTTCGCCTTTCAGGAATTCGATGATCTCCCCGGCGGATTCACCCCGCCCGAGGGCCGCGTCAAGCCCTATGGCACTGTCCATGCCGTGCTGGCGGCGCGCGCGCTGATCAACGAGCCCTTCGCCGTCATCAATGCGGATGACTACTATGGCCGGGATGCCTTTGTCACCATCGCGGACACCCTGCACCGCATGCAGGGCAAGGACCATACCGCCGCCATGGTCGCCTACCGCCTGCGCAACACCGTATCCGAGAACGGCGCCGTCACCCGCGGCGTATGCCAGACCGATGCCACAGGCCGCCTGACCAGCGTCACGGAGACCTACGGCATCCGCCCCTGCCCGGATGGCAGCATCCGCGCCGACGGGGATCTCGTGCTTGATCCGGATGCCCCCGTGTCGATGAATTTCTGGGGGCTGACGCCGTGGTTCTTCCAGGCGGCGCAGCGCGACCTGGAGGCCTTCCTCCGCGATGACAGCGGTGACCCCCTCAAGAAGGAATGCGTCCTTCCCATGGAGATCGACCGTCTGATGCACACCGACGGGCTAACGGTGGACGTGCTGCACACCCATGCGGTGTGGTTCGGCGTGACCTACCTGGCGGATAAGGACTATGTCGCCCAGGAACTGCTGAAACTTCACCAGGCCGGAGCCTATCCGGCGCTGTGCTGATCCCTTTTCGCTCAAAAACAGCCAAATATCTGATAAAATCTGCTGATCGGCCCCCGGAACACTTGCCCCGGGGGCTTTTCTTTGGTACAATAGAGAGAGATACCGAAGACAACCGAACGATATGCAAGGAGATGGAGCAATTATGAAGATCCTGCTGACCGGCGGTGCCGGTTTCATCGCCACCCACACCTGTGTGGAGCTCATGTCTGCCGGCCACGACGCTGTGATCGTGGATAACTATGTCAATTCCCAGCCCGAAGCGATCCGCCGTGTGGAGCAGATCGTCGGCCGCCCGATCAAGGTGTATGAGGCCGATGTCTGCGACAAGGACGCCATGAACCGCATCTTCGACGAGAACACCTTCGACGCGGTGATCCACTTCGCCGGTCTGAAGGCCGTGGGCGAGAGCGTCTCCATCCCCCTTCGCTATTACCGCAACAACCTGGATTCCACGCTGACCCTGTGCGAGGTCATGGCCGCGCATGGCTGCAAGAAGCTGGTCTTCTCCTCCTCCGCCACCGTTTATGGTGTGCCGGATGAAGTGCCCCTGCGCGAGGATATGTTCTGCAAAGGCTGCACCAACCCCTACGGCTGGACGAAGTACATGATCGAGAAGATCCTCATGGGCGTCGTGACGGCGGATCCCGAGTGGAGCGTGGTGCTGCTGCGCTACTTCAACCCCATCGGCGCGCATCCCTCCGGCCTGATCGGCGAGGATCCCACCGGCATCCCCAACAACCTCATGCCCTATATCACCAAGGTTGCTGCCGGCCAGCTGGAGAAGCTCACCGTCAACGGCAATGACTACAACACCCCCGACGGCACCGGCGTGCGCGACTACATCCATGTGGTTGACCTGGCCAAGGGCCATGTGGCAGCCTGCGATTACGCTGAGAAGCATCAGGGCTGCGAGATCATCAACCTGGGCACCGGCGCGGGCTATTCCGTGCTGGACATCGTCCATGCGTTCAACAAGGCCAACGATCTGAATCTGCCCTATGTGATCGGCCCTCGCCGCCCCGGCGATGTGGACGCATGCTACGCCGACCCCCGCAAGGCCAAGGAGCTGCTGGGCTGGGAGGCCACCAAGACCCTGGAGGACATGTGCCGCGATGCCTGGAACTGGCAGCGCAACAACCCCAAGGGCTATCGGGGCTAAGCAACTGATCTGACAACGTGCGGAGGCCCGCGCCAGGGCTTCCGCGTCTTTTTTCAGGAAACGGAGGATACAGCATGAAGCGATACGTGCTTCTTGTGGGCGGCGCAGGCGCAAGGCTTGCCGACGCGCTGATCTGCGCAGGGTGCGCGGGGATCTTCCCCGCAGAAAGGCTGCATGTGCTGCTGGCGGATACGGATCGGCGCGGCGTGCGCAGTGCCGGTCTGGCCGCAGCAAAGATGGCGGATTATCGCCGCATCCAGCAGAGCGTCCGCGAGGCCCAGGGGCCCTTCCGCACTGAGCTGACCTTCGCCTCCTGGCCCGATGCGCTCCCCGGCGACGCTTCGACCCTGTCCGGCTTTTCCGCACAGAACGAAGCCGATCAATGGCTCTGCCAGGCCCTGTTCGACCAGGATGCCGCCTCGCTGGATCTGCATGAGGGCTTCCATGGCCGCAGGACGCTGGGCGAGGTCGTCTTTGCCGGGCTGATCCACGAGGCTGACCAGAACATGCACGATCCCCTGGCCTGCATGGTGGATGAAATGACCTCCGCCGTGCAGGACGGCGAGGAAGTCCGCGTGGTGCTGGCAGGCTCCGTCTGCGGCGGCACGGGTGCTGCCGGTATGGCGGCGCTGGCGCGCTATATCCGCCGGCGCTCCGAAGGTAAGGTGTGCCTGAATGCGGTGCTGCTCGGCCCCTGCGCGGATGAGCAGGATGCCGCTGCCGCCCATGACGCGCTGACCGCCTATGCGCAGGAGGATCTCTTCCGCGCGGCATGCGTCCTCGCGCTGCCCCAGGCCAGCCGCGCATCCTCCCCTGCCGATTATGCACAATTGACAGACTGGCTCGCCGTCTACGCCATGGACATGCTGCTGCACCGTCCCGGACAGTTGCAGGGCGTGTTCACCGTGAAGGCCCCTGCAGGCCCGTTGACCTGGGAGATCTTCGGCAAAGCGGCGGAACGCTATCGCCTTTGCTACGGCGGATTGCTCAAGGCCGCATGCGCCTGGGTGGGCGATCTGGGCGGACGGGTCGAGCATCGCCTGCAGCATCCGTTCTTCCTGCGCGACGGCCTGCTGGGCTGGTATGCGCATTTCTTCCGCCGGATGGACGATGCCGCCCGCGAGGAGCAGCTCGCGCTGATCGAGCCCATGAACCGCCTGATGAATGTCTGCCTGCTGTGGCTGGGCGGCATCTGCAAGACGCTGCCCATCGACCTGCGCGCTGCCTCCGCCCTGGAAGCCGCCCGCAGCGAGGCCGAGGCGCATTATCGCGAGCTGACCGACCTGAGCGGCCGTCTGGCGGCGATGGAAAGCGATGCCCTGCGCAATGAGCTCTACGAGGACAACCTCGTCTACCGCAGCAAGAACAGTGCCGACGCCGCCGAAACGGAGGCTGCCCTGCGCCGCATCACCGCCGCGCAGAACGACCAGCAGCGCCGCAGCAGCGTCCAGCAGGCGATGAACCGCAAAATGGGCGGTGCCGCCGCGATGGATATGCTCTACGACGCGCTGGACGCCGCCCGTCAGGAGAGCCGCGACCTGCACGATAAATACGATGAGGCCGTCCGCCGCATCGACCATGCGGAAAGCATCGCCTCCCCGGAGGATCAGTACCGCATCACCGATGCGCGCACCAAGCTCCGTCGCATGGAGCATCGTCAGACGATGCTGGACAGCCGCCTGAAGCGCATCGAGGCGGATGTGGCGCAGGCGGAGACGGATGGGCTGCGGTTCGAGAAGCCGTCGCTGACCCCCGGGCCTGCGGAGAACGGCATCATCCCGCCGGACATGGCGGAACGCCTCCTCCACCGGGATCAGCTGAACCGCCGCAGTCTGCGCGCCATCTGGCCGGGGCTGGTCCGTCCGCAGCAGACGATGAGCTATCAGCAGACGCTGCGTCATCTGCGCCGCGCACCGGCGGACGCTACCTCCCCCCTGATGAGCCTGCTGACCGCATTGATGGAATCCGCCATGAAGGAGGTGTGAGGATGAAGGAGCTTGTTTTCCTGCCCGACCGAACGGGCTGGGATGAACTGACCCAGGCCGATGGCTTTGTCCGCCTGGGCGCGGAGAACGATGGCCTCAAGGCGCTGGCCGCGCGCCTCGTCCTCCCTGCGGCACGGTCCGCACACACCGATCCCACCGCGTGGCGCGCCCTCCTCGCGCTGGCGCTCCTCTGCGACACCTGGGGCGAGGACGATACCTGCGTGTCCGTCCTGACGGTGGACGGCACCACGTCCCTGTTTTCCGCATGGGCCCTCAGCGCCCGGCCGGAAGAGCAGCGTCGCGATGCGATCCGCCTGATCCTGATGCAAAAGGGCAGCAAGCGCGTCCTGCTGGGCATCGCCAATGCCCATACCGGCCTGACCCTCCCTGCCACCGCCACGGACTTTTCCACAGTCCTTCCCGACCGTGTGGATTGGTATGATGGCGACACCGCTGCCTGGCGCGACCCCGTCCCCTGCCTGAACGAGCACGACCGTGCCATTCTCCTTGCGCGCCTGACGCTGATGGGGCTGGATGCGCCGGAGGTCGATGCGCTGAAGGCGGATCTGTCCAACGCGGATACAGCCGCGGTGGAGGCCGTCCGTCAGGGGGATGAAGCCGCCCTGCGCGATCTGGGTCTGCGCATGCAGGCCGTTTGCGCCCTGGCGGACTTCGACGCGCTCACCGTGCGCGAAGAGCCCTGCGCCATCCGCGATGATAATGCCCTGGTGCGCCTCTATTCCGGGGTCGATGTGCGCTATACGGCGCAGCGTGGCTGTTCCACCTGGCTGTGGCACGGCGTGCCCTTTGCGCGCAGCAGCGCCTCCCTCGGCCTGACCTGCACCCATGACGCATCCCAGGTGGATGCGCTGAATGAGATTGAGCGCGAACTGCTGCTCCTCACGGAGAATTCCACGCGCTGGAATGCCCATTGCGCCGCGTCCCTTCGCGATTGGCTCGCCCGGCAGGATGACGCGCTGCTGCCCGAAGTGCGGGCGCAGGCGGAGCTCCTGTGCGGGATGTGTCAGGAGCGCGCGCGGCAGATCCAGACCACTGTATCCCTCACCTGGCCCTGGGATGCTTCCTCCGGGGCTGTGCGATACCTGCTGCGCGAGGCGCTGGGCGATGCCTGGATGCGCGGCGCGGCGAACCCCTTCTCCGACCGGCTGACCAAGCTGACCGGGCATGTCCTGGGCGACAAGGCGCTGCACCATGGCTGCGCCTGTGCTGACGGCGTCCTGCTGCCGCCGCTCTCGGCGGAAATGGCTGCCTGCATCGCCGCGGCCGGAGATGGCGAAGGGCTCGCGCTGGACATGATGCGCTTCGAGCCGCGCGAGGATGCGGGCATCACGGCCTCCTTCCTGCTGCGCGGTCGCGGTGAAGTCCGCATGACGCGCGTGTATCCGGTGGACGAGATCCTCGTTCTGTCCGAGGCGGAATCCCCCTGCGTGGCCATCTGGCCCTGCGTGCCCATGGATCGCTGGCATGCCTACCATGTCTTCGTCCGCGGCGGCGCGGTGGAGGTCGGCACGCTCTGCGGCGGCGAATGGTCGCTGCTGGATGCCCCCGCGGCTGCCGAGCCTTCCCCCGAAGAGGAGGGCACCGGCGTCCCGACGCCGCCCCAGCCCTGGCGTTGCCTGCACACGGCCGCCTATCCCGGCTGCCTGATCCTGCGCCGCAACGGTCAATGCCTGGGCGCGCTGCCCAATGCGCTGCCCCCCATGCACCTGGAGGCTTCCGCCGATGCGCTGGCCGCCATCGACCTGGGCTCCAGCGCCACTGCCGTGTCCATCATGCTGGACGGCCAGCCCATTTCCGCCCAGGCGGAACCCCTGACGCGGCTGCTGGTCACCCCGCAGGAGATGCCTGCGGACGATTTCCTGCTCAGCCTGACGCCCACCGACCTGACGCCGTCCTCCGTCGCCCTCATCGGTGATGGCGACAAGCTTTTCACCGACGGCTATGTGTACGCCGTGACCCAGTTCGGCCATATGCAGGCCGTCCAGCAGGGCACGGTCTGCACGGCGCTGAAATGGCGCTCTGGCGACCGTTTCGTGCGTGCGCGAAAGATCCTCCTGCACCAGGTGATGCTGGGTGCGAGCCTGACCGCCATGCTCGCCGGTGCGAAGAGCATCCGCTGGCGCGTGACCATCGCTGACGAAATGGGTGACGAGGGCCGCAAGGCGCTGACCGATATGACCGAGGTGCTGGCGTCCGCCGTATCCGCTCAGACCGGATTGCCGCTGACCGACAACGCCGCCATCACCTGGGCGGAGGAAGCCGTGGCGCTCCATGCCTGCCTCTGCGCTGACGGCGGCATGAAAGGCACCTTCGCCGTGCTGGACGTGGGCGGCGGCAGCACCAAGCTCCACCTGTGGGTGCAGGGCCGCAAGCTGCCCGTGAGCGGCGCGATGATGCTGATGGGCACCTCCACCATGCTGATGAATGTGCTTTCCCGCAATCCCGGGCTGCTCCATGCGGACTTTGCCGATTGCGGCAACGAGGCGCTCATCGCCGCCGTGGATGCCCTCTGCGATCAGTTTTCCCTCGCGCACGAACGCCTCAGCGATGCGGACAAGGCACTGCTCATGCTCGATGCGCTCCTGGATGAATTCAAGCAGCCCATGACGCAGCATCTCTACGCGCGCTACAGTCAGCACCGCCCGACCTATCTGCAGGGCATCCTGCTGGAAATGTACGCCGCGGCGCTGTTCTGCGTTGGCCTCATGCTGGAGGACGCAGGCGAAGACAGCGGCATCAGCCACTTCTTCCCGGCTGATCTGACCGTCTGCCTGACCGGACGTGGTGCCTGGCTGCTGGAGACCCTGACGCCTCAGCTGCGCAACGGCCTGCAGCGTATCGCCCATGCGCCGATGCAGCTGCGCCATCCCGTACGGACGCTGACGGTTCGCCCCTCCATGCTGCCCGCGATGGGCGTCGCACGCGGCATGACCTTGCTCAAAGAGACCGGCATCGCGGCCGATCCCAAGCCTATCCGCACGCACCGTTCCTTCACTGAGCTGATGCAGAACCTGCTCGTCAGCCTGAACCAGTGCTATCCGGCGCACATGTGGATGCTCCATCCCGGCCTGTTCGACACCTGGGGACAGCTGACCCCCTATGGCGAGGATACCATCCGCCGCCTGGCCAGCCAGTGCTATGGCGACGGCGAGGACATCCCCTTCGCCGTGATGCAGTTCATCTCCGGCCTTCAAAAGGAGACCCTCGTCCCCTCCCCCGATTTTCTCCCTAACGAATGATCACGAAAGGTGAATCGTCATGACTAACACGTCATCGGCTCCTGCCGTCCAGCCCAAATCCGACTGGAAGCAGTTCATCAAGGAATACGCCATGATCACCCTCGGCACGGTCATCATGGTGCTGGGCATTTACTTCTTCAAATTCCCCAACAACTTCTCCACCGGCGGCGTCACCGGCATCGCCGTGGTGCTCGCGCGGTATTTCCCGTCCATCTCCCGCGCGGATTTCGTCATGGCCATCAACGTGGCGCTGCTCGCGCTGGGCTTTGGCGTCTTCGGCAAGGATTTCGGCGGCAAAACGGTCTACGTCAGCCTGCTGATGTCCGGCCTGACCTGGGTGCTGGAACGTGTGCTGCCCATGGCGGCCCCCATGACCAACCAGCCCCTGCTGGAGCTGATCTTCGCCGTGTCCCTCCCCGCCATCGGCTCGGCCATCCTCTTTAACCTGGATGCCTCCTCCGGCGGAACGGACATCGTGGCCATGGTGCTGCGCAAATACACCTCGCTGGATATCGGCAAGGCGCTCATCTGCTCCGACCTGGTCATCACCTTCATGGCCTGTGTGGCTTTCGGCATGGAGACGGGTCTGTTCTCCATCCTCGGCCTGGTCATGAAGAGCCTCCTGGTGGACATGGTGCTGGAAAACATCAACACCCACAAGTATTTCCACATCATCACCACCAAGCCCGAGGAGATCGAGAAGTACATCACCGGCACGCTCAAGCGCGGCGCGACCGAACTGCATGGCGAAGGCGCCTACACCCATGAGGGCCGCACCGTGGTGCTGACCGTCATGAAGCGCCGCGAAGCCGTCATGCTGCGCAAGTACGTCAAGCTGGTGGATCCGGCCGCATTCGTGCTGATCATCAACACGGGCGAGATTGTCGGCAAGGGCTTCCGCGGCGTGAACTGATGAAGGAGCATGGCATGATGGAACATATCACCAGCCTGAAGAACCCGAAGGTGACCGCATGGAAGGCGCTGAAGGATCGCAAGGGCCGCAAGGAAAGCGGATGCTTCCTGGTGGAAGGCCGCAAGATGGTGGAAGAGGCACTGGTCTCCTCCTTCCCGGTGGAGGCCGTCCTTGTGGACGACACGCGCGCGGAAGAATTCGCCCTGCCCGCTGATCTGCCGATTTTCTCCATGCCCGCCCATGTTCTGGCCGCCATCTGCGACACCAAGACCCCCCAGGGCGTGGCTGCCATTGTCCGCATGGCCGCCGTCCCCCTGCACGGCCAGCGGTTCGTCGCGCTCGACGGCGTGCAGGATCCCGGCAATGTCGGCACCATCATCCGCACGGCGGATGCAGCCGGTTTTGACGGCATCCTCCTGTCCGGCCAGTGCGCGGATGTGTTCAGTCCCAAGGTGCTGCGCGCGACCATGGGCAGCGTATTCCGCATGGCCGTGCGCGTGACGGACGATCTCCCCGGCGAGCTCTCCGCCCTGGCTGCTGACGGCGCGTCGGTGATCTCCTCCCAGCTGGACGGCACCCCCTTTTACGAGCGAACCGGCATTCAGGCGCGCTTCGTGCTGGTCATCGGCAATGAGGGCAACGGCGTGAGTGACGCCGTACAGGCCACCGCCACCCATCGGCTGAAGCTGCCCATGCGTGGTGGCGCGGAAAGCCTGAATGCCGCTGTGGCTGCCGGCATCATGATGTATGAGCTGACCCGCACGCTGGCGGAATGAGCCGCTGAAAAAGTGCATATCGCTTTGCGAATTGCCTTTGGGCAAGCGAAAAGGCCGGACATTCCAGCAACGGAGTGTCCGGCCTTTCCTGATGTATCCGCAGGATCAGAAGATCTCCAGCACCTCGGCACCCTCGCGGACGAAGGCGATGAACTCATCCAGCGCGGCCTTGCAGGTGATCGTGCGTCCGCCGTCGATGACCTGCTTGTCCAGCGTGCGCACCCAGCGGCCTTCCGGCAGGTAGACCTGGCGCTCGGTCGTGTCCGGCGACATGATGGGCGCAAAGAGGATATCCGGGCCGAACATGTACTGATCGTCCAGCGCGTAGCATGCTTCGTCCTCCGGGAAGTCGAAGAACATCGGGCGCATGATGGGTTCGCCGGTCTGGCTGGTGCGCTTGGCGCAGGCCAGCAAATAGGGCTTCATCCTTTCGCGCAGGCGGATGTACGAGGCCAGCACGGGCGTGTTGCGTTCGCCAAAGCTCCAGATCTCGTTGTCGCCGCCCGAACGCTCCTTCACCCCGGGATGGCGGTCCACCTGGTTTTTCGTCCGCATGCGCGCACCATGCAGGCGCATCACCGGGCTGAACAGGCCGAACTGGAACCAGCGCACGATGAGCTCGCGGAAATAGTCGCTCTCGATATCGCCGGAATGGAAGCCGCCAATGTCACTGTTCCACCACGGGATGCCGCACATGGCCATCGACAGGCCGCTGATGACGCTCTCGCGCAGCGCCTGCCAGGTGGAGGGGATGTCGCCATTCCAGACGATAGCGCCGAATTTCTGGCTGCCCGGCCAGGCGGCGCGGGTCAGGCTGACGATCTCCGTTTCGCCCTCGCTCTTCAGCCCGTCATAGAAGGTCTTGGCGTAATAGTAGGGGTAGGTCAGGCCGACCTCCATGCCATTGCCGATGTGGTAGCGCAGATGATCCCCCTGCTGGGGATGGTATTCCGGTTCGGCCTCATCCAGCCAGAAGGTCTTGATGCCGTACTGATAATAGCCCTCCCTGACCTGCTGCCAGACGTATTCACGGGTGCGCGGATTGGTGGGGTCGATGAAGGCCTGCTGGCCGTAGAAGTCGAACAGGCCGTATTGGCCGTTCTCCGCGCGGACGAGCATGTTCTCGTCATTCATGGTGTTCCAGTTGCGGCTGGCCGGGTTGATGGTCGGCCAGATGGACACCACCGGCCGGATGCCCAGCGTGCGCAGCTCATCGCACATAGCTTTGGGATCAGGCCAGAGCGACGGCTCAAAGCGCCAATCGCCCTGTTCCGTCCAGTGGAAATAGTCGATGACGATCGCATCCACCGGCACATTCATCGCGTGGTATTTCCGCGCCACTTCCAGCAGATCCTCCTGGCTCTCATAGCGCAGCTTGCACTGCCAGTATCCCGCCGCCCAGGACGGCATCTCCGGCGCGAAGCCGGTCAATTCCGCATAGCGGCGCATCGCCTGCGCAGGCGTTCCCGCGGCGGCGACCACATAATCCGCCTGCCAGGCACAGTTGGCCTCCCACAGGGTGCGGCTGCGGCCGAATTCCACACGCCCCGGCGAAGGATTGTTCCACAGGAAGTAGTATCCGGCGGAGGAATACACGCAGGGCAGGGCGGATTTTGTGTTGTAGTGCCACAGGTCGGTCGCGGTGCCCTTGCGGTCGAAGCAGCCCTGCTGTTCCTGGCCGATGCCGTAGAAATGCTCGCCCTCGCGCGCCTCAAAGATGGCGCGGATGCAGTACATATTGCCGGACAGGTGGGTATACTTCGTCACGGGATCGCCATCCTCCCGGGAGGCAAGGATCTCCTGACCGTCTCGCAGCATGCGGAAGCAGCACCGCTGCCAGCCCTTCCACACCTCCAGGGTCAGGTATCCCACGGTCATGGCAGCCCTTTCGCCGTCACAGGTCACCGTGCAGGCGGCCTCCAGCGGATCGAGCAGCGTCCACTTCTCCTGCGAGAAGGTGCCGTTGCGCGTCGCCCGGACGCGGATGGTATCCGGGCCATAGGGCTCGAAGAGGATGCTCTCGTCGCGCATCTGGAAAAGGATGCTGCGCTCAGTCGATGTGATCTTGCTCATGGGGGGGATGCTCCTTTCAGCGCACGTCATTCATATGATTTTCTACGAAAAAGGTTTGTTTTCCCCATTATACCCGGATGCGGCGCGTCCCGTCTTCTCACATTTTGATGAATGCATCTTCAATCCTTGCGCACTTTGGGGTGGATCGTTTTTCTTCCGGCCGATCCTGACATTTGTGAAAAAAACCGTCTTCCATTTTGCGGACGGTTGTGGTATCATGTCCAGCGAGATCAACCGGGAGGTGTCCCATGTTCGCATCCATCCGCAAGAACTTCAACCACACAATCTACGCCAGCTATCTGGGCTATGTCACCCAGGCGATCGTGAACAATTTCGCGCCGCTGCTCTTCCTGACCTTCATGTCGGATTTCGACCTGACCATGGAGCGTATCACCCTCATCACGACGGTGAATTTCGCCGTGCAGCTGGCAGTGGACGCGCTGGCGGTCAAGGTGGTAGACCGCATCGGCTATCGGCCGTGCATCGTTGCGGCGCATTTCTTTGCCGCGCTCGGCCTGGCCGGACTCGTCTTTTTCCCCATGCTGATGCCGCCCTTTGCGGGCATCCTGACCGCTGTGGTGTGCTATGCCATTGGCGGCGGCCTGATCGAGGTGCTCATCAGCCCCATCGTCGAGGCCTGCCCCACCGATGCCAAGACTTCCGCCATGACCCTCCTGCATTCCTTCTACAGCTGGGGTTATGTCATGCTGGTCGCACTGAGCACAGCCTTTTTCGCTGCCTTCGGCATGGAAAACTGGCGCGTGCTGGCCTGCCTCTGGGCGCTTGTCCCCTTTGCCAATCTGTTCTACTTTTTGCTCGTCCCCATCTACCCCATTGTGGCGGAAAACACGCGTCAGCTCCCCCTGAAGGAGCTGCTGAGCAAGCGCGTTTTCTGGCTGCTGCTGATCATGATGGTCTGCGCCGGAGCCTCCGAGCAGGCCATGGCGCAGTGGGCCTCCACCTTCGCGGAGAAGGGACTGAAGGTCTCCAAGGCCATGGGCGATCTGGCCGGGTCTTGCACCTTCGCCGTCCTGATGGGCACGGCGCGCACGCTGTACAGCAAGTTCTCCGAGCGCATCCCGCTCAAGTCTTTCATGATCGGCTCCAGTGTGCTGGGCATCGTCTGCTATCTGCTGGCGGCGCTGTCCGGCAATGCGCTGCTGGCGCTGGTTGGCTGCGGACTGTGCGGATTCTCGGTGGGCATCTTCTGGCCGGGGACGTTCTCCATCGCGCCCACCGTGCTGCCCGGCGGCGGAACGGCCATGTACGCGCTAATGGCACTGTTCGGCGACCTGGGCTGCTCCTGCGGCCCGACGCTGGTGGGTCTTGTGTCCAGCGCGGCAGGCGGCGAACTGCGCACCGGCTTGCTGGCGGCGATGATCTTCCCCGTGCTGATGCTGGTGCTCACGCTGGGATTGAAGGAAGCAAAGGGCCGCAAGGAGCCCTGACCCATTCTCCATACAAGGCTGAAGCCGCTCTCCACATCGGAGAGCGGCTCAGTTTGTCAAAGAAGCCACTTCGCGCAGCAGCGAAGTGGCTTCAAGCATAAGGAGAAGATCAGAAAACAGCAAGCGCATCCACTTGTGGATG
>CAZIUA010000019.1:0-34899 GCA_964542315.1 uncultured Faecalibacterium sp.
GCCAGCTGATCGCCCTGCGCTACGGCACGGTGCCGATCGTCCGCGAGACCGGCGGCCTGCGCGATACCGTGCTCAGCTACAATGAGTACACCGGCGACGGCAATGGTTTCTCCTTCTTCAACTACAACGCGCACGACATGCTACATGTCATCGAGCGCGCCTGCGATTATTACCGCAATCACAAGGACGTCTGGGCGCTCCTCCAGCAGCGCGGCATGACGGGCGACTACAGCTGGACGAACTCCGCAGGCAAGTACATGGATCTGTATAAGAGCCTGGTGGATGGAACGTCCGCGAATGTTTCCGAGCCCGCTGCCGAGCCGAATCCCGTGGTCGTGGAGATCGCCGTGGAAGCTCCTGCGAAGCCGAAGAAGCCCCGTGCGCCTCGCAAGAAGAAGGTCGAAGAGGTTCCGGCGGAAGCGTCTGCCGAGGAGACTGTGAAGCCCAAGCGCACCCGCAAGAAGAAGGTCGAGGAATCCCCCGTGGAAGGCAGTGACGCCACTGCGGAAGCTCCTGCGAAGCCCAAGCGCACCCGCAAGAAGAAGGTCGAGGAATCCCCCGTGGAAGGCACTGAGGCCACTGCGGAAGCTCCTGCGAAGCCCAAGCGTACCCGCAAGAAGAAGGTCGAGGAATCCCCCGAAACCACTCCTGCGGAGTAAGCGACCACCGATCCAATAGACAAAGGGACACTGCGATATCATTTGCAGCGTCCCTTTTTTGTGTGGACGAAACGCTCGCCTCGCCCTTGTGCAATAGAAAAAGCCCCGGTCGGGGGGCTTAAGCGTCAATTCTCGCAAATATGTTCCATGCCTTGCCGCAGGAGCGTCGCGACATGATCATCCGCAAGTGAATAGAAGATCGTTTTGCCTTCGCGCCGGGCCTTGATCAGCCGCGCCTGCTTAAGGATCCGCAACTGATGGCTCACTGCAGACTGGGTCATTCCCAGCAGGGTGGCGAGATCGCAGACGCATACTTCCGCCTTCAGCAGCACATAGAGAATGCGGATGCGCGTTCCATCGCCAAAGGTCTTGAAAAGATCCGCAAGTCTGAGCAGCTCTTCCGTACAGGGGAGGCTGCTCTGCACCTGAGCCACCACGTCCTCATGAACGCAGAGAAAGGAGCAGGCTTCAACATCGCGTTCGGACATGGTTCTTCCTCCTTGGTTTCGTTACCATGAATTATAGCAGAATCCGCGCAAAAAAGCAAATCACACGATGCCTCAGCAGCTCACGATGGCAAAAATCCCTCATGGCTCATGTGCATATAATGTTCCACCTGATCCCAAGGGACAGTGAAACCGGCACCATGGCTGCAGAACACCGAATCCGGCGTATCATCCGCCAGCGGTTCATACCCACTGGCTGCGACGATCTCATCCTGATCGCGCACTGGGGCGTATCGGCTCATCCAGACGCGCAGCATACCGCGACCATGTGTCATGGACAGGAAATTCTCCTGCCAGGGCGCAAAGATGGCATACGGCGCTTCACCGCGCAGGATCACGCTGTCTTCGGCATATTCCGGCGGTTCAACGCTGGCCTGCATTTGGTTCAGCGCGCCTGCCAGCGCACCATACAGTTTGGCCGGCGCGCGCAGGGAGAAGCCCGCCACCGGCTCTAGCAGGATCGATCGCGCATGCATGAGGGCATTCCGGATGGCGCGGTAGGTTGCCTGCCGAAAATCACCGCCCTCTGTGTGCTTCAAATGCGCACGGCCGGTCAGCAGTTCCACGCAGACATCCGTGATCGGCGCGCCCGTCAGCACGCCCTTGTGCTGCTTCTCCGCCACATGCGCCGCGATGAGTCGCTGCCAATTCAGCGCTAACGTGTCCACATGGCACAGGCTACGGAAAGTCACGCCACTGCCGGGGTCTGTCGGCGCAAGGCGGACATGGCATTCCGCATAGTGGCGCAGGGGTTCGTAATGCCCCACGCCGATGGCAGGTGCAGCGATGGTCTCCTTATACAGGACGTGCGTCGGTCCGAATTCCACCGCAGTGCCGAACCGCTCCGCGATCTGCGCTTTGAGCACCTCCAGCTGGATTCGCCCCATCACATGCAGCGAGATATGCCCGCGCTGCTCGGTGACGGTCAGGATCGGCTCCTCATCCTCCAGGATGCGGAGGTTCTGCATCATCTTGAAGGCAGGCAGCGCATTGCTGTCCCAGATGATCTCCGAGGCCATCATCGGTTCGGTGCGGAAGGCCTGCGTCTGCTCCATCCCGATCACATCGCCCGACCGGATGCCCTCCAGCGCAGGGATCGCCACGATGTCACCCGCATATGCCGCATCAACACTGCGGTACTTTTCGCCATGGTAGATGCGCAGTTCATTGACCTTTTGACCGTCCGGCAGGAGATCCTTGACCCGCAGCGAACCAGAAAACAGTTTGAGGAAGCAAAGCCGCTGCTGTGCATCATGGCGGATCTGATAGCACCGCGCGGAGAGGGGAGCCTCCACCGCGGCGTCAGAATATGTGACGGCGGACAGCACGCGCATAAATTCCGCAATGCCAACGCCCTCCAGCGCCAAGCCGCACATCACGGGGAAGCACTGGCGCATGCGGATCTGCTGCCTGAGTGCATCCAACCAGAGCGCCTCATCAAATTCGCCCTGGAAGAACTGTTCCAGCAGGCCCTCATCGCGCTCGGCAATGGCCTCCACTTCGTTCTCCGTGAAGCTGCCCGTTGCCTGAAATCCGCGCAGATCCAGCATATCCGCCGACAGCGTCTTCTTCATCTCCTGCAACAGGCGATCCGGATCCGCACCGGCGCGATCCAGCTTGTTCACGAAAACCAGCACAGGCACCTGATAATCCGCCAGCAGCCGCCAGACCGTCTCGGTGTGGCTTTGGATGCCCTCCGCGCAGGAGACAATCAGCACCGCATAATCCATCACGCAGATCGCACGCTCCATCTCGGTGGAAAAGTCCACATGCCCCGGTGTGTCCAGCCAGTAGTAGGTGTCACCGTCCATTTCGAAATTCGCCAGGCCGGAAAAAATGGTGATGCCGCGCTCCTTCTCCAGCGCATGGTGATCCAGGAAGGTGTCCTGATGATCGACGCGGCCCATTTTACGGATGGCCTTCGCCTGATAGAGCACACGCTCCGAAAAAGTGGTCTTGCCAGCATCCACATGGGCGAGAATGCCGATAGTCTTGCGCATGTCGCTCGCTCCTTTGCATTTCACTCCCTTGATGATACCACAAGTTGCGTCCGCGGGCAAGGTGTGGTATAATAAGATGTAGATTTTCGGGTACAGAAAACAGCGGAGGCGAAAACACATGAAACCTATCTCGAGCCGACCGATCATAACGCCCCGACTGGTGCTTCGTGCGCCGCGTGTCGAGGACGCGGATGCGCTCGTGCAGATCCACTCGTTAGCCATGCCGCTTACAGATGCGCGGAAGGCCACGACAGTCATGGCCGAAGAAGCTGCAAAGCCCTTTGGTTTCCACTGGGTCATCACTGCGGATGATCAGGTGGTCGGGCGTATCAAAGGGTGGGAGGTCAATCCGTATAACGGCTATATCCAGCTGGGCTATGACATCGGCCCTGAATTCCGCGGCATGGGCTACATGACCGAGGCTGTGCAGGGCGTTGTCCGCTATCTCCTAATGGAGGCGCAGGCCCATCGCGTCTATTGCTCCGTCCGCGAAAGCAATATCGCCTCATGCCGGGTCTGCGAAAAGGCTGGTTTCCGTCATGAAGGCACCATGCGCCAGCATTACGCCCGTCAGGACGGCAGCTATGACGATGTACGCATCTACGGCATCCTGGCGAAAGATCTGCCTGCGCTGTCAAATTGACTTGATGGCGGATCCACATCGTCATTCCGGGCGCGTCGTCAAACGCCCCGATCATCATTGTTGGAGGAAAACGCATGTATACCATTCATGACCTGTATGATCTGACCCATACCACTGCGGCGAACTATCTGTCCCAGTTCACCTACCCCTGGGAGGCACTGGCCGGCATCAAGGCGGAGATCATCCGCCAGGGCGAGGCGCTGGACAAAACGCAGTATCGCGAAGTCGAACCGCAGGTGTGGGTGCATGTGACGGCCAAGATCGCTCCCACAGCGTATCTGGGTGCGCCCTGCATCATCGGCGAAAACACCGAAGTGCGTCATGGCGCGTTCGTTCGCGGCAGCGCGCTGGTCGGGAAGGGCTGCGTCGTGGGCAATTCGGTGGAGCTCAAGAATGTCATCCTCTTTGACGGCGTTCAGGTGCCGCATTACAACTATGTGGGAGACAGTATCCTGGGCTATAAGAGCCACATGGGTGCAGGCTCGATCACGTCCAATGTGAAGAACGATAAGCAGCTCGTCGTCGTCCGCAATGGCGAGGAGCGCATCGAGACCGGCCTGAAGAAAATGGGCGCGATGCTGGGCGACTTCGTGGAGGTCGGCTGCAACAGTGTGCTGAATCCCGGCACGGTCGTGGGACGCGAGAGCAACATCTATCCGCTGTCCTGCGTGCGCGGCGCGATCCCGGCGCATTCGATCTTCAAGACTGGCGGCGTGGTGGTGAAGAAGCAATGATCCGCCCCATCATGCGGGACATGATGTTCCTGTCCCAGCCCAGTGAAAAAGCCACAACGGCGGATCGTCAGGTGAGGCTCGACCTGATTGACACGCTCAATGCACATCTGGATGGCTGCGTCGGCATGGCGGCCAATATGATCGGCATTCGCAAGCGCATCATCGTCGTGCGGATGGGACCGCTGTCCGTGGCGATGGTCAACCCGGAGATCGTGTCGAAGTCGGGCGAATACGAAGCCGAAGAAGGCTGCCTGTCTTTGATGGGGCAGCGCCGCTGCAAGCGCTGGCAGACCATCGAGGTCAGCTATCAGGATGACGCCTTCCTGCCGCGACGTCAGCGCTATTCCGGCTGGATCGCGCAGATCATCCAGCATGAGATCGACCACTGCAACGGGGACATCATATGAGCAGGCCGCAGATCCTCGTGGATGCAGATGCCTGTCCCGTGGTACGCCTGGCCGAGGACGCCGCGCGCCGCTTTTCGCTGCCCATGATCATCCTCTGCGATGAACACCATCTGCTGCAAAGTGACTATGCGCAGGTGCGCCATGTGTCCTCCGGCGCGGATGCGGTGGACATCGCGCTCATCAACCTATGCCGCAAGGGCGATATCGTCCTCACGCAGGACTATGGTGTGGCAGCCATGGCGCTGGGACGCGGTGCGTTTGCCATGCATCATTCCGGCATGCGCTATACCGATGACAACATGGATTGCCTGCTCATGGAGCGCCATACCGCAGGGAAGATGCGACGTGCATCGGGAAAGCATCACCTTCATGGCCCGGCGAAATTCACACAAAAAGACCGCGAACGATTCGCGGCTGAATTCGAAAAGCTGATTCTGATTGCCATACAGACGGCAGGAGGGAATATACATTGACGATCGTAGAAACGCTTTGCAAGGAGTTCCAGGTTCAGGCCTGGCAGGTGGAGGCGGTCATCGCGCTCCTGGATGAAGGCGCAACGCTGCCCTTTATCGCCCGATACCGCAAGGAGCAGCATGGTTCGCTGGATGATCAGCAACTGCGCGATCTGTCCGACCGGCTGAGCGCACTGCGTAATATCGAGCAGCGGCGCAATGAGATCAGTGAATCGCTGAAAAAGCTGGAGGTCTGGACTGAAGAGCTGCAGGCTGCGCTGGACAATGCTGGAACCATGGCGCAGCTGGAGGACGTTTATCGCCCCTATCGTCCCAAGCGCCGCACCCGTGCGTCCATCGCCCGTGAGCGCGGCCTGGAGCCGCTGGCCAATATCCTGATGATGCAGCCGCCACGTATGGCTGCACCGCAGGACATGGCCGCCAAGTATGTGGACGAGGAGAAGGGCGTTCCCACCGCAGAGGATGCGCTTCAGGGCGCAATGGACATCATCGCCGAGACCGTCAGCGACGATGCCGGTGTCCGCACCCGGCTGAAGGCGTATTATCACCGTGAGTGCGCCGTGTCCACCCATGCCGCCGCTGATGAACCGGATGAGAAAAGCACCTACCGCATGTATTTCGATCATCGGGAGCCGCTTCGTCTGATGCCAGGACATCGTGTGCTGGCCATGAACCGCGCCGAGAAGGAAGGCGCCATCAAGGTCGCGCTGGATGTGAATGTACAGAGTGCCCAGGCGCTGGTGCGCAGCGGCTATGTGCGCAATAATGGTTCCACGGCGTGCGAATATGTGGCGCGTGCCTGTGATGACGCCTATACACGTCTGATCGCGCCTTCGCTGGATACGGAGCTCCGCGCTGAGCTGACGGACAATGCGCAGTCCGCGGCGATCCACGTCTTTGCGCTGAATCTGAAGCCCCTGCTGATGGCGCCGCCCGTCAAGGGACGCACGGCGATCGGCCTGGATCCGGGCTATGCCCATGGCTGCAAGATCGCTGTGGTGGATGAGACCGGACGCGTACTGGACACGGCGGTCATCTACCCGGTGGGACGCGGCGCGGGCGCCGTCCAGACGGCGAAGGACACCGTAAAGCGGCTCATCCGCCAGCATGGCGTGTCCATTGCGGCCATCGGCAACGGTACCGCTGGCCGCGAGACGGAGCAGTTCTTCGTCCAGGTCATGAAGGAAATGGATCTGGGAGATAATCTGGCGTACATGATCGTCAGCGAGTCCGGCGCATCGGTGTATTCCGCCTCCAAGCTCGCAGCGGAGGAATTCCCCGATTTCGATGTCAACCTGCGCAGTGCGGTGTCCATCGCCCGCAGATTGCAGGATCCTCTGGCGGAATTGGTCAAGATCGACCCCAAGGCCATCGGCGTCGGCCAGTATCAGCATGACCTGAAGCAGGCTGAGCTGGCTGCTGCGCTGGATGGTGTGGTGGAGGACTGCGTCAATGCCGTGGGCGTGGACGTCAACACGGCGTCCGTGTCCCTGCTCAGCCATGTGGCAGGCATCAACAAGACCATTGCCAAGAACATCGTGGCGTATCGCGAGGAGAATGGTGCATTCACCAGCCGTGCGCAGCTGAAGAAGGTGCCGCGCCTTGGCCCGAAGGCCTTCGAACAGTGCGCTGGCTTCCTGCGCATCCCTGGCGGCAAGGAGCTAATCGAGAACACAGGCGTGCATCCGGAAAGCTATGCTGCGGCGAAGGCGCTGCTCAAGCGATTCGGCCTCACGCCGGATAAGGCTGTTGGCCAGCTGTATCAGATGGCGGAGGAATGCGGCTTTGCCACCCTCGCGAAGGAGCTGGAAGTCGGCGAACCCACCCTGCGGGACATCGCTGCGGAATTGTCCAAGCCTGGCCGTGATCCCCGCGATGAGCTTCCGCCGCCCATGCTTCGCTCGGATGTGATGGAGATGAAGGACCTCAAGCCCGGCCTGGAGCTCAAGGGCACCGTTCGCAATGTAACGGATTTCGGTGCGTTCGTTGATATCGGCGTGCATCAGGATGGCCTTGTGCATATCAGCCAGCTTCCCGGTCGCCGCGTGAATCATCCCAGCGAGGCCATCCGCGTGGGCGATATCGTGACAGTGTGGGTGCGCGAGGTGGACATGCAGCGCAAGCGCATCAGCCTGACCATGCGCAGACCTGCGCAACCCTGAGGAGGACAACTATGAAGCAGTTCGTTAGCATGTTTTTAGCAGTCCTGTGCCTTGCGGCTTTGCTGCCGCAGGGAGCTTTTGCGGAGGAAATGACGGGTATGAGCGCAGCGGAGATCGTCGACCAGATGGGGATCGGCTGGAACCTTGGCAACACCTTTGACGCCACCGGCGGCGAACCGGGTGACATCTACTCTCAGGAGCAGTCCTGGGGCAATCCCATCGTGGATGCGGCGCTCATCAAGCGCGTCCATGATGCTGGCTTCACGACCATCCGCATCCCGGTGACCTGGTACCGCCATGTTTCCAATGACGGCAGCTACACCATCGATCCGGCCTTCCTGAATCGCATTCGCGAGGTCGTGGATCTGTGCTGTGATGAGGGCGTATTCGTCATCCTCAACATGCACCACGAGGAATGGCTTAATGTCGCCACGCTGGATCAGGATTATGAAAAGATCGGCGTGCAGCTGTCCGCCATGTGGCGCCAGATCGCGGACGCTTTCGCGGAATATGACCAGCACCTGATCTTCGAATCTATGAACGAGCCGCGCATGGCTGGCACGTCCATCGAATGGACGGGCAATCATGCCGGTTCCAATGCCGTGAATTACCTCAATCAGGTCTTTGTGGATACCATCCGCACGGATGCAAAGGGGTATAATGGCGAGCGCGCGCTGATGATCCCGGGCTACGCGGCCTCATCCTCCACGTCGCTGCTGCGGGCGATCACCATCCCGACCTTCAACGGCGAACAGGCGGAGAATATCGTCATCTCCGTGCATTGCTATAACCCCTATGATTTCTGTCTGAGCGACAAAATGACCGATTTTGATCCCACCAACAAGCAGCACACGAGCAGCATCGACACGGTGTTCTCCAATCTACAACGGCTCTTCCTGGATAAGGGCATCCCCGTCGTCATGGGAGAAACCAGCGCGACCAACACGCAGAACAACACCGAAGCGCGCGAAAAGTGGGCGTACTACATGGGTGCGAAATCCTCCGCATACGGCATTCCGATCTGCGTGTGGGACAATGGCCACAACAACACCTCGGGCGGTGAATGCCACCCCTGGGTGCGCCGCAGCCAGAACAGCAAGCTGCGCAGCCAGAAGAATCCACTGCCCTATCCGACGGTGGTCGAGAACCTCTTTGCCGGTGCCGCATCCATCGAATGGGCGACAGGGCGTGATGCCACTGCGCCTGTGAAATCCCGCCTGAGCGGCACAGTACTCTGGTCGAATGACGCAGGTCTTCAGCTGAACAAAGCCATCCACCTGAAGAGCAAGGCTGCGTGGTACGCCGCCGGACGTCAATTCGCGCTGGTCTATACGGGTGAGGGGAGCGTCCAACTGCAGCTGACGCCCTCCGGAAGCGATACGCCCATCGTCATCGCTCCTTCCACAGTAAATCCCGTCGGCCAGTACACCGTGGCGTGGTTTCCCTATGAGGCCGTCATAGCGGCCTGCGCGGATGTGCCCGTGGACAGCCTGGAGCAGTTCGAGATTGTCCTGACAGACGGCAGCATCACCGCCTACGAGCTCAGCTATGTGGGCAAATAAAAAGACAGGCGCAATGGCCTGCCTTGAAAATCGACCTTAAATCAATTCAATTACAGCTCGCCGACCACATCAGCCATGGAATACAGGCCAGGCTTCTGGTCGACGAGGAACTCAGCCGCACGCAGGGCGCCAGCAGCGAACACGCTGCGGTTCTCCGCGCTGTGGCTGATTTTGATTCGCTCGGAAGTGCCGAAGAAGTCCACCTCGTGCTCACCCGTGACCGTTCCTCCGCGCAGGGCATGCACACCGATCTCCTGCGGCTTGCGCTTGCAATCGCGGCCATTGCGGCCGAAGACCGCCTCGCGTTCCTCCGTGCAGCCGCTCTTCACCGCCTCCAGCAGCATCAGCGCCGTACCGGACGGCGCATCCGCCTTGCGGTTGTGGTGCGTCTCGACGATCTCGATATCGAAGCTGTCTCCCAGCACTGAGGCAGCTTTTTTCGCCAGCGCCTGCAGGAGCGCGATGCCCAGGCTCATATTGCCGCTGCGGAAGATCGGGATGACCTTCGCCGCCTCATCGATGGCAGCGAGCTGCTCCTCCGAAAGGCCAGTAGTGGCGATCACAGCAGGGACGCGGTGCTTGAGCGCCCAGGTCAGGAGATCGGCGCCTGGCTTCCAGGTGGAAAAGTCGATGGCAACATCCACATCGGGGCACTGCTCATAGGTGGTGTACAGGGGATAATCGGCCTGGCCAGGCATGATGTCCACACCGCAAGCGACCTCAATGCCGTCCTTCTTGGCCAACGCAGCCACTTCGCGGCCCATGAATCCCAGCGCACCGCTGATCAGGATCTTCATTTTTTTCTTCCTCCTCAGCTGATCAGGCCCAGGTCGCGCATGATGGCGTACATCTTCTCGCGCGGCCCAGCCGTCATGGGCACCAGGGGCAGACGCAGTTCGTCCTCGAGCATGCCGAGCTTCGCCATGGCGGCCTTCGCCGGGATGGGGCTTGTTTCGCTGAAGAGTGCGTTGACGAAGGGCAGCAGCTTCAGCTGAAGCTCGCTGGCCGCCTTGAAATCACCCGCCAGCGCAAGATCAGCCATCTTGGAGGTTTCCGCAGGCAGAATGTTGGACAGCACAGAGATGACGCCCTTGAAGCCGAAGGAAATGGTCGGCACGATCAGATCATCATTGCCGCAGTAGAAGTCCACCTTGTCGCCGCACAGACGCATCTTCTCCATCGCCTGGGCGATATCGGGGGATGCCTCCTTGACCGCGATGACGTTCTCATGCTCGCAGATCTGCGCAAGCGCCTCCGGACCGATGTTCAGGCCCGTACGCGCAGGGACGTTATAGACGATGACAGGCAGAGTGGCGGCATCCGCGATGGCGTTGAAATGCGCCACAAGACCCGCCTGGCTGGTCTTGTTGTAGTAGGGGGTGACGACCAGCTGGGCATCCGCGCCGAATTCAGCGGAATGCTTCGCAGCATCCACCGCTTCCGCCGTGGAGTTGGAGCCAGTACCGGCGATCACGGGCACGCGATGATCCGCCTTTTCCACCACGCGTCGGATGACCGCCAGATGCTCCTCCCAGCTCATGGTAGCCGGCTCGCCAGTGGTGCCGACTGCAACCAGTGCGCTCACACCATTGGCGATCTGATCCTCGACCAGCCGATCCAGCGCCGGATAATCCACCTCGCCATTCTTGAACGGGGTGACAAGCGCCGTGGCACAGCCGGTAAACAAGGGCTTTCTCATGGATGAATACCTCCTGACGGTAATACGTTTTGGTTATTTCTTTTCGATGTAGCCCTTGGCGCACAGCAGCTCAGCGGTCAGCATCGCGCCGCCGGCGGCACCGCGGACGGTGTTGTGGCTCAGGCACACAAAGCGGTAGTCGAAGATCTTATCCTCGCGCAGACGGCCGATGGACACGCCGAAGCCATTCTGAAAATCGCGATCCAGACGGGTCTGGGGGCGGGAAGGATCCTCGAAATACTGGAGGAAGGGCTTGGGAGCAGAAGGAAGGCCAAGTCGCTGCGCTTCGGTCTCGAAGTTCGCCCAGCGCTCCTTGATCTGCTCAATGGTGGGCTTATGCTTGAAGGAGACGGACACCGCAGCCATATGGCCGTCGGACGCCGCCACGCGCAGGCACTGGGCGCTGATGACCGGCTTTTCCGCATTGACGATCTTGCCGTCTTCCACATGGCCCCACAGTTTGAGCGGCTCGTTCTCGCTCTTTTCATCCTCGCCGCCGATATAGGGGATAACATTGTCCACCATTTCGGGCCAGGTCTTGAAGGTCTTGCCAGCGCCGGAAATGGCCTGATAGGTGCAGACGCTGATCTTCTCCGGCTCGAAGTCCAGAAGAGGCGTCAGCGCAGGCACATAGCTCTGGATGGAGCAGTTGGGCTTCACCGCGATGAAGCCACGCTTCGTGCCGAGGCGCTTGCGCTGGGCGGGGATGACATCCAGGTGGGACGCATTGATCTCCGGCACGACCATGGGAACATCCTCGATGCCGCGGCAGGCGGAGTTGTTCGACACCACCGGCACCTCATGCTTTGCGTAGGCCTCTTCCAGCGCGCGGATCTCGTCCTTCTTCATGTCCACCGCGCAGAAAACGAAATCCACCTTTTCGGCCACAGCGTCAATATCGGATGCATCCATGACGACCATGTCCGCCACATCGGCCGGGATCGCCCAGTCAAATGCCCAGCGCGCGCCCACCGCTTCGGAATACTTCCTACCGGCAGAACGGGCGGATGCGGCCACGCAAGTCACCTGAAACCAGGGATGATCCTTCAGCAGGGAAACGAAACGCTGGCCGACCATGCCCGTCGCGCCAACAATGCCAACGCGGTACTTCTCCATTACTCTTACCCCCAAATTGTTTGAAATATGCAAAAAACCGCAAGGCTTGCCCTGCGGTACGCACAAATGAACGGCATGCGCATGCAAGCCAGTCCACGATCAGCGCTCCGCCAGGATAAACCTGATGACAATCACGCACCTGTTCGGCCCGCGACCAAGCACGAAAGGGACGGCACCCTCGCGGCTTTCGGCGCAACGCTCCTTCATGCGGGCTCAACGGGAGCCGTCCCTCCACCGCATTACCAACGCTGCGCGCCTCTGATCCATATGGGTTTTATCGGATACAAAGCTATCTTATCACGGAAGCAGACCGCTGTCAACCATACGAAGCGAAAAAAGCCAAAACGGCCTTCGCCCCGCGCATCACAGAATACGGCAGGCGTTCAGCGTGAAGCCGGACTGGTGCATGGCGGATTGCATCGTGTCCATCAACTCGCCCCGGGTGAAGCGTTCAGACGTAGACACCTGCAGCAGATAGCTTCGTCCACCGTCAGCGATGGGCAAACGCGTGTCCAGCTGAACATCCTCGATGTTGACATGGTGCTGTTCCAGGGCATCCATCAGCATGCCCAGGCTCACGTCCGGCGCAAGCTCCGCATACACATCGAAATGATCCGTCTTGCGGTGCATGCGGTCATCCAGATTCGACAGCAGGGACAGCGTGATGAAGATGGCCAGCGCGCCGATGATCGCAGCCTCATAGAAGCCGATGCCCGTGGCCAGGCCGACGCCTGCCGCGGCCCACAGGCCAGCCGCCGTGGTCAGACCGCGCACCTGGTTGTTCCGCGTCACCATGATGGTGCCTGCACCCAGAAAGCCGATGCCGCTGACGACCTGCGCGCCCATGCGGGCCACATCGCCCGTGCCGAACACCTGCACCATGTATTGGTTCGTCATCATGATGATGCATGCGCCCATGCTGACGAGCATGTAAGTACGCAAGCCCGCCGGCCGCTGCTTCAGGCCTCGCTCCATGCCAAGGAGTCCGCCCAGCAAAAACGCTGTCGCAATGCGCAGCAGGACCGCCAGCCAGGTCACTTCACGCAAAGTCATACCATGCACCTCCGTCAGGGATGTTCGTTGGCATACGCGAGGAATTCCGCCGTCTTATGCCAGTATTTCACGCCCCAGTGGGCGAAGTCCCATTCCTGCATATAGTCGTTGCACTCATAGTCCACGTAATACAGCGTGCCGTCCTGCGGAATGAAGTTGGTGGGGAAGTAGTCAATGTTGGTGTTCGCGGCATACAGGCGGACGCAAAGGGTCTCCATCTGCGGAATGCACCAGTCCGGCAGACGATCCACCTTCACCAGATCATACACCGTGTCCCCTTCGATGTATTCCTTGAGGAGCCGCTCGTTTTCCCGATCGACCTCCAGCAGGCGCGGCATGGGGACGCTGATGCGGCACAAGCGCTCGTAGTCATTCAGCTCCGATCGCAGCTTGTCACCGAATTGATAATACGCACAGGGCTCATGGTGGATTTGCTTGAGGACGAAGAGCTGTCCGTCCCGTTCCACCAGATAGGAATAGCCGCCCTTGCCTTTTCCCAGCAAGCAAAGGACGGCGTATTCCGCGCCGTTCAGGGTCAATCTGTCCATGGTTTTTCCTTTCGGGGGGGGAGGCAATGTCATGCGTTGCGGACGATGCACTCCAGCACGTCGACCATCTTCTCCATCGCCTCAACGGTGATGAGCTCCTTGCGGCCGTGGAAGTTATAGCCGCCGGTGGACAGGTTGGGGCAGGGAAGCCCCATGTAGCTCAGGCGCGCGCCGTCCGTGCCACCGCGGATGGGCATCTTGATGGGCTCCACACCGCAGGCGCGGAAGGCTTCCTCCGCCTTATCCACGATGAACATGCACGGTTCGAGCTTTTCCTTCATGTTGCGATAGCTGTCGCGCGCCTCGCAGACGAAAGTGCCTGCGCCGTATTTTGCATTCAGGTAATCGGTGATGCGCTGCACGGTGGCCTTGCGCTCGTCAAACTTCACCGCATCATGGTCGCGGATGATGTAGCCCAGCACAGCCTTCTCTTCATCACCCTCCATGTGCATCAGGTGGTAGAAGCCCTCATAGCCCTCGGTGTGCGCAGGGATTTCCGCCGGCGGCAGCATGGCGTTCCACTCCATGCCCAGGAGGAGCGCGTTCTTCATCTGATTCTTCGCACTGCCGGGATGGATGTTCACACCATTGACGGTGATGCGGCAGGAGGCCGCGTTGAAATTCTCGTATTCCAGCTCGCCCAGTGCGCCGCCGTCCACCGTGTAGGCATATTCAGCACCGAAGCCTGCCACGTCGAACAGATCCGCGCCGCGGCCGATCTCCTCATCCGGGGTGAAGCCGATGCAGACCGTGCAGTGCTCCGGCGCATCGGGAGCCATCAGCCGCTGGCACAGGGTCATGATCTCCGCCACGCCCGCCTTGTCATCCGCGCCCAGAACGCTGTCGCCGCTGGTGACGATCAGCTCCTGGCCTGCCAGATGGGGCAGGAAATCAAAGCCGTCGATCACCACGCCGTTCTTCAGCGTGATGGCCTTGCCGTCGTAATGGGGGATGCACACCGGCTTCGTCGCGCCGCGAACGCCGTCGGAGGTATCCATATGGGCGATAAGGCCCACGCGCGTGGAATGCTCACCCTTGGCCGGAATGGTCGCATACACATAGCCGTGCTCGTCCACACGGGCATTGGCAATACCCATGGCCTTCAGTTCGTCCACCAGCATATTCGCCAGCACCCGCTGATTAGGGCTGGAGGGGCAGCTTTCGCAGCCTTCATCACTGGTAGTCTCGATCTGCACATAGCGCAGGAATTTTTCCTTGACGTTCATGGTCTGTTCCTCCTTAACGTTCTGGTTTTTCATATCATAGCATTACAGCGCGCTCCGCTCCAGGGCGGCCATGGCGGTCACGATGCCGTCCACGGCCGCGCTGACGATGCCGCCCGCATAGCCTGCACCCTCACCCACGGGGAAAAGGCCGTTCAGCCCTTCTGCCATGAGGGTCACGCGGTCGCGGTTCAGTCGCACTGGCGAGGAGGAGCGCGTTTCCACACCCGTGAGCACCGCATCCGGATGCGCAAAGCCGTGTAGCTGCCCATCCATGCGGCGGATGCCGAATTTCAGGTCGTCGATGATAAAGCCAGGCAGGCACTCGCGCAGGTCGGCAGGCGTCACGCCGGGACGGTAGGTGGGAGTAACGTCGCCAAGGCGAGTCGTGACGCGGTCGGCCAGCAGATCCTCCACTCGCTGCACCGGCGCCTTGTAGCCGCCTCCGCCCAGGCGGTAGGCGGCCTGCTCGATGCTCCTCTGCCAGACGAAGCCCGCCAGGGGATGATCGTCCCCGAAGTCCGCAGGATTCACCCCGACCAGCAGCGCAGCGTTGGCGTTGCGTCCCGCGCGGGCGTGGTAGCTCATGCCGTTGACGCAAAGGCCGCCTTCCTGGCTGGCTGCTGCGATCACCTCGCCGCCGGGACACATGCAGAAGGTGTAGCAGCCGCGTCCGTCAGGCGTGTGGACAGCCAGTTTGTAGTCCGCCGCGCCCAGCGCCGGATGCTGCCAGGCCTTGCCGTACTGGCTCTGGCTGATGAGGGATTGGGGATGCTCGATGCGCACGCCCATGGCGAAGGGCTTGGGGACCATCATCACGCCCTGCTGGAAAAGCCGCTGCATGGTGTCGCGTGCGCTGTGACCGATGGCCAGCAGCACGGTGTCGGTAAGGAATTCCTGCTCCTGTCCGCGGTGGAGGGCCTTCACGCCCTCGATATGTCCATGGCGGACGATCAGCTCCGTCACGCGCGTGTCGAAGAGCACCATGCCGCCCAGCCGGATGATCTCCTGCCGCATGCTGGCCACAACGCCCTTGAGCCGGTCCGTGCCGATGTGGGGCTTGGCCAGGTAGAGGATGTCCTCCGGGGCGCCATGCTCCACGAAGGTCTGCAAAACCGTGCGGATATAAGGGGATTTGGTACCTGTGGTGAGCTTGCCGTCGGAGAACGCGCCCGCGCCGCCCTCGCCGAACTGCACGTTGCTGTCCGGGTCGAGCGTGCCATGCGCCTGCATGTTTTCGACATCCTGCGTGCGCTGTTCGACGGACTTGCCACGCTCTATGAGGATGGGGTTCGCACCGGCTCTGGCCAGCGTCAGCGCGGCGAAAAGGCCCGCAGGCCCTGCGCCCACAACGATGGGCCGCTTAGTGAAATGCGGCTGCGTCAGCGCCGGCAGGGTGACGGGCTTGGCACGGCTGGCGATGCCGGGCTTGAGGCGTTTGAACACCGCCTCCTCGTTTTTGACCTTGACATCCGCCGAAAGGACAAAATGCACGTCCGACTTGTCGCGCGCATCAACGGATTTCTTGACCAGCGTGACGTCCTGGAGCATGTCCTGGGCGATCCGCAGCTTCTTGAGCACGGCGGCGGTCAGCGTTTCCATGTTCCAGTCCAGGGGCAGGGAAAGATTGTCAAGTCGAAGCATGATGTCACCTTACCTTATCTTGATATCCGATGATGTGCAGCAGTTCAATGTTTAGCAAACAGCTCCGGGTACCACTGCTGGGCATTGGCCTCCCATTCGGCGTAGGCCAGTTCCCAGGTGTCCCGGGCGAAGGGGCGGCGCGGGTCGCCAAGACGGTCGGCGCAGCGCTCGCAGTGGTTCAGGAAAAACCATACCTTTTCCCGGCAGGTGCGCAGTTCGGAGAAGACGATCTCCGACCACACCCGTGCGGCATAGTATTGCCCGGTTTCCTTTGCCTGACGGATCAGCGCTTCCGCGTCGTAGGGAACGCGGCGTTCCTCCACGCAGACCTGTTCGTTCTCGATAGTCAGCAGGGAATATGCCGCTCCGAAAGCCCCGCAGTCCAGCGGCAGTCCCACCGAACCGGGATTCACCAGTGTCCGCCCGTCAAAATCCGCCCAATTCTGAATATGGTTGTGTCCGAAAATGTACACGCCCGGCATCAGCGCGTGGATGTACCGCTGGAATTCCTCCTGCTTCGCAAGGTCGCGGAAATCCGCTTGCAGCTGTCCGCGGGGGACGGGTGCGTCCGGGTAGAAGCCGGGCAGCACCGATGTGCGGAAGCGCGTGTGGAGCGATCCGCCGATGAATGCGTGGGAGGCATGCGCCATGTGGATGTCAACGCCCTCGCAGGAGATCGTCAGCGCCTCCGGGAGCATATCCAGCCAGGCCTTGTCCTCTTTGGACAGGGTCGACATGCACCACCGGGACGCATCAAACTGCGCATCGTCCCCCGGCGGAATGTCCAGATGGCTCTCGTCGTTCCCGCGAATGATATGCGCATTTGGCAGTGAACGCAGCAGGGCAATCACATCGCTTGCCCAGGGCAGGCTGATGCAGTAATCCCCGGCGAGCAGGTAGCCTTCCGCGCCCTGGGCTGCAGCATCATCCAGCGCCAGACGAAGCGCAGTGGCGTTGCCGTGAATGTCGGACAGAACGGCGAATTTCATAGGCATTCCTCCCGGATATGCATCAGTCCTGATGCCACTTGATCTCCTCGGGCAGACAGAAGGCTGCCTCGGGGTAGTAAACCTTCGTCAGCTCCAGCCCGTGGGGCGGCGCGGTCACGCCCAGGCTCAGGCGGTCAAGTGTTTCGTAGGCCTCGCTGAACGCGCCGACCTTCCGCCGTCCCATTCCGATTTCGATGAGCGTCCCGGCGATGATGCGCACCATGTTGTACAGGAAGGCATCGCCCTCCACCGTCAGGATGATCTCGTCGCCCACGCGGACGAGATCTGCACTGGTGATGGTGCGGATGGTCGTCCTTGCGGTGCCGCCTGCGGCTTGGAAGGCGGCGAAATCATGCTTGCCCAACAGGGTCTGAGCTGCCTCCTGCATGGGGGCCAGGTCAAGGGGCAGGGGAACATGAACATGGGTATTCCGGCGGATGGCGCTGGCATGACGATCGTTGACGATACGGTAGGTGTACCGCTTGCCGCAGGTCATGAAGCGCGCGTGAAAGCCTTCCGGCACCTCGCGCCCTGTATGCACGCGCACATCACGCGGCAGCATGGTATTGAGCACAAAGGGATATTTTTCCGGCGGAATGCGGCTTTCCGTGTCGAAATGCACCGCCTGACCCAGCGCATGCACCCCTGCATCCGTCCGGGATGCGCCGGTCACTGTGATCTGCTCCCGGGTGGCCTTTTGCAGCGCTTCCTCCAGCACCTGCTGTACGGCAAGGCCGTTCGTCTGACGCTGCCATCCGGCATAGTTGGTGCCGTCATATTCGACGGTCAGCAGGATGCGTTTCATTTCAGCAGCAGTCCCTTCATCGCGTTCCAGATCGGCAGGGTCACATGCCCTTCCAGCAGGATGAGCGCCATCAGTGCGATCACTGTCAGGGCTGCATAGCCATCGTTCACCGTGATCTTCAGCACACGCAGGCGTGTCCGGTTTTCACCGCCGTGATAGCAGCGGCTCTCCATGGCCATGGCCAAATCCCCCGCGCGGCGGAATGCGCTGACGAACAGCGGCACCAGCAGCGGCACCATCGCCTTGGCGCGGTTGAGCAGGTTGCCGGATTCAAAATCCGCACCGCGTGCCATCTGCGCCTTCATGATCTTGTCGGCCTCCTCCATCAGCGTGGGGATGAACCGCAGCGCGATAGACATCATCATCGCCAGTTCATGGGCGGGGAAGTGCAGCTTCTTCAGCGGGCTGAGGAGCATCTCGATGCCGTCAGAGAGGGCGATGGGGGAGGTGGTCAGCGTCATCAGCGAGGTGCCGAGGACGAGGAAGACCAGTCGTAGGGAATAATGCACCGCCTGGGACAGACCTTCGTAGGAGATTTTGATGAAGCCCCATTCCACCAGCATGGTCGTGCCGGTATTGAAAAAGAGGTTCAGCAGGAAGGTGAGGATCAGGATGATGCGCAGGGGCTTGATGCCCTTCATCAGCATCTTGAAGGGGATGTGCGACAGCCTTGCCGCCAGATACATAAAACCGAGGATCAGCGCGTAGCCGACCATGGTCTTCACCAGAAAGACCGCGACGATCATCGCGATGGTCAGCATAATCTTCGTGCGGGGATCAAGCCGGTGAACCCAGCTATCCACGGGATAATACTGTCCCATGGTGATGTTCTTCATCATGCGTGATGGGCCTCCTTCCACAGGCGGAGGATATGGGTGTAGAGTTCTTCCTGGGTGTACAGGTCCTGAGGAAGGGACAGCCCCTTTTCGCGCAGGAACACGCAGAGCCTTGCCGCTTCCGGGATGCCCAGATGGACGGAATCCATCAGCTCGCGCTGCGCAAAGAGATTCCGGGGCGTATCGCTGGCCACCACCGTACCTTCGCTCATGACGATCATGCGCGTAGCCAGACGGGCGCAGTCATCCATGGAGTGGCTGACCATCACCACGGTCACGCCCTCCTCATGCAGCGCCTTGACCATGCCCAGAATGCGGTCGCGGCCCTTGGGGTCAAGACCTGCGGCAGGCTCATCCAGGATGAGGTAGCGCGGTTCCATGGCCAGCACACCTGCGATGGCCACGCGGCGCATCTGTCCGCCGGACAGCTCGAAGGGGCTACGCTCGGCATACTTGTCATAATCCAGATGGACATGCGCCATGGCCTTGCGGACACGGCGGTCGATCTCGTCAACAGGGAGGCCGAGATTCTTCGGGCCAAAGGCGATATCCTTGGCGATGGTCTCTTCAAAAAGCTGGTATTCGGGATACTGAAAGACCAGGCCGACTTTGCGGCGAAGCAGCCGCTTATCGACGCCCTCGCCGTTCATGTCCTCGCCATCCACCAGCACCTGGCCGGAGGTAGGCTTGAGCAGGCCGTTAAGGTGCTGCACAAGGGTGGATTTGCCGCTGCCAGTGTGACCGACAATGGCAACGAATTCGCCCTCTTCGATGGTCAGGTTCACATCGCGGATAGCCGTGGACTGCAGCGCGCTTCCGGCGGAATAAGTATGGGTCAAATGCTTTACTTCGATGGACATACGAACTTGCAAACCTCCTCCGCCATTTCTTCCACCGTCAGGATCCCGGCAGGCAGGGGCATACCAGCCTGACGCAGCCGACAGGACAGATCCGTCATGTGCGGAACGTCCAGATGGATCTCGCGCAGCGTCTCGACCTGAGCGAACACCTCACGCGGCGTACCCTCCAGCACGGACTGCCCCTTATTCATCACGATGATGCGGTCGGCCTGAGCGGCTTCCTCCATGAAGTGGGTGATCCAGACCACGGTGATGCCCTTTTCGCGGTTCAGGCAGCGGATGGTTTTGAGTACCTCCGCCCGGCCTGCAGGATCGAGCATGGCGGTGGCTTCGTCGGCGATGATGACGCTGGGCTGCATGGCCAGAATGCCCGCGATGGCCACGCGCTGCTTCTGTCCGCCGGAGAGCATATGGGGCGCAGCATCAGCATAGCGCGTCATGTGGACGGTCTCCAGCGCTTCGTCGATGCGCGCGACCATCTCATCGTGCGGGACGCCGAGGTTTTCCAGTCCGAAGGCAACGTCCTCGCGCACCACGGTGGCGACCAGCTGGTTGTCCGGGTTCTGGAAGATCATGCCGGCCTGCTGGCGGATGTCCCACAGGCGGTCTTCGTCCGCCGTATCAAAGCCGCAGACGGTCACATGGCCCTCCGTAGGCTGATACAATGCATTGAGCAGCTTGGCCAGCGTCGACTTGCCGGAGCCGTTATGCCCCAGCACAGCCAGGAATTCCCCCTGCCGGACATCGAGCGTCACATGGGTGAGCGCAGGTTCCGTGGCTTCTTCATAGGTAAATGATACATCCCTGACGGAAATGAGTGGTTCGTTCATCAGATTAGCTCCTTCTGCGGTGCGGCTTATGATAAGAAAGCAAATTACACCATCCTGAATTATAACACAGCCTGCAAAGTGGAACAAGCCCCTGCTGACGAAAAAGCGAAAAAGTCCGCTGGACGCATCAAATGCGCCGGCATCGGGCATGCTACTGCCGACCAAGGATCAGGAGGCTGACATGCTGACCATCTTCACGCGATCCGTGCTGCTCTATATTGCCTCCCTTTTTGCCATGCGCGCCATGGGCAAGAGGGAAGTCGGCCAACTCAAACCGTTCGAGCTGGTCGTTGTCATCATGATCGCCGAACTGGCGGCCACGCCCATGGGCGGAGTGGGCGTTCCGCTGCTCTACGGCATTCTGCCGATGATCGCCCTGGTGGTCTGCCACGGGCTGATCACAGCGCTGTGCATGCGCTTCCAGCCCTTCCGCAAATGGATGAGCGGCCAGCCCACCGTGCTCATGCGCGATGGCGTGATCTGCGAAAAGCAGATGCGGAAATCTGCCATGGATCTGAACGACTTGCTCGAAGCTATGCGGACAGCCGGCATCCTCGATCCGGTGGAGGTCGGCACCATCATTCTGGAGCCCGGCGGCCAGGTCAATGTGTTCCCCAAATCCGACCACCGGTCGGTTTCTCCCGGCGATATGAATTTGTCCGTTCCGCCTGAAGGCATTCCGCTGCCACTGGTCATGGATGGGCGCATCCAACATGACAACTTGCTGCGCGGCGGTCTTAATGAGGCCTGGTTGCGGCAAAAAGCCAGTGAATTCGGCTATTCCGACCTGTCGGATGTGTTCTTCCTCTGTCTGAACAGCCAGGGCCAGATGCTGATCCAGGGCAAGAGACAGACAAAAACCGTACTAAAGTCGGTTTTGACGCCAGGCAGGGAGGTGCACTGATGCGGACGAATCTGATCATTTCGCTGCTTCTTCTGGTGCTAACCATTGCCGCTGGCCTGTGGGAAGAGCAAGGCACGCAGAAACTCTCCGACCGGTATGTATCCGCCGCCATGGAGATCCGCATCATGTTGGACAAGGAGGATTGGTCCCGCGCCTCGGAGACCGCACGAACCTACAGCGAACAGTGGCAGCGTGCCGTACACTGGCTTCAGGTGCTGATCAATCATGAGGACATCGACGACGTCACCCTGGCCTTGGTCCGGCTGCAGGCCGCGATCGAAGCGTCCGACCTGAGCAGCGGCTACGAAGCCTGCGCCGAATTGGAGGAAAACGCGCGTCACATTCATCACCGTGACGCCTTCACCCTTGGGAACGTGCTGTAATTCCGCAAGCAAAAAAGCAGGGGAGTCACCCTGCTTTGAAGATAGTCGTGTGATGTTCGTCGGCAGATCACAGGACGTAGAGATAGATGGAGAAGAAATGCAGAACCGTACCGATGAGGCAGAAGAAATGGAAGACCGAGTGGAAATACTTCTTCTTCGAGCCAATGCCATAGAGCACCGCGCCCACTGTGTATGCGATGCCGCCCGCGAGCAGCAGCCAGAATCCAGCGCGGTCAATGGATGCGATCAGCTGGCGGCTGGCAAAGAGCACAGCCCATCCCATAGCGATATAGCATGCCACGGACAGCTTGGCAAAGCGCTTCAAATTCACCGCATTCAGCACGATGCCGAGGATGCCAACACCCCACACGATACCGAAAAGCACCCAGCCCGTCACGCCGTGCAGCGTGATCAACGTATAAGGGGTATACGTTCCGGCAATGAGAAGAAAAATGGTGCAGTGATCGATCACCCGGAAGACGCGCTTGGCCTTGTTGACCTTCAGCGCGTGATAGAGGCAGCTCATCAGATAAAGCATGGTCGTCGTCACGCCGAAAACGATGCTGGAAGCCAGCTTATAGCCATCAAGCGGGTTGCAGCTCTTCACAATGCACAGCACAAGTGCGGTAATGCCAAGACCTGCACCGATGCCATGGGTGATGCTGTTCATCAACTCTTCGCCGAGCGTATAAGCAGGGATCGAAATGCGGTGCGGCTTGTTGGTTTTTTCCATCACAAAGCCTCCTTACGATTGTTCGATGTTATTATAGCACATTTGCAATCCGTTGACAAGGTTTTCAATAACCGTTCTTCAGATTTTCTTTTGCATGTGCTGCATCGTTCGCGTAAGGAGGCCTCTATTATATATCGATCAGGTCAAAGGCAGGATAGGGAAGCGGCGTTCACTTCACCAGCCGGTACAGGGACACGACCTTGCCGAGGATCGTCACCTCATTGGTGTAAATAGGCTCCATGCTCTTGTTTTCAGGCTGCAGGCGGAAACGGCCATCTTCCTTGAAGAAGCGCTTCACAGTTGCAGAATCCTCGATCATAGCCACAACGATCTCGCCATTGAGCGCTTCGCTGCACTTCTTCACGACGATATAGTCGCCGTCCAGAATGCCGGCGTCAATCATGGAATCACCGCGGACGAGCAGGATGAAATGCTCGCCTTCGCCCAGCATGACCTCAGGAATGGTGACATACTCATCCAGATTTTCTTCCGCCAGGATGGGCACACCAGCCGTCACGCGGCCCACCACGGGCACAGCAGTAGCATTATTACGCACAAAATTCGGGTCGCCCATGACCTCCATGGCGCGGGGCTTCATGGCATCGCGATGGAGGAGACCGCGCTTCTCCAGGCGCTGAAGGTGGCCATGCACAGTGGATGTGGACTTCAGCCCCACAGCCTGCGCGATCTCACGGACGGACGGCGGATAACCCTTGGCCTGGATCTCGGACTTGATGAATTCCAGAATGCGCTGCTGATTGTCTCCACGGGGACGCTGCATAGTGATACCACCTTTAACTCAATATTTACAAGGATATGAGAGCATTATAACACAGATGACATAAAAAATCAAACAGTCGTTCGACATTTGCGTAATTTTCATGGATGTGCTATAATAAGCAAAGGAGGCGATACAAATGGGCAAGCAACGAGAGTGCATCCTATATGACGGGAAGCTCTGCGACGGCTGCGGCGAATGCGACCGCTGCGATCTGGATCCGAACAAGATCTGCGACAACTGCATGAAATGCATGGGCGAGGACACTGATTACCGCTCCATCGCCATCACAGGCATCCGCCTGGAAAATGAAACTGACGCCGGAAAGTAATCCGACGTCAGTTTTCGTTTTTGTGTTCTGATGATGCTTCCTCCATCGTCGGCAGCTGGACATTCTGTGCGGCCATCCGGCGGCGCGCATCGGTCATGTCCGCATAGTGCTTGCGTGTGGTGTCCACGGAGGAATGCCCGAGCACATCCGCCACAAGGTAGATATCGCCCGTCTGGTTGTACAGGTTCGTCGCGAACGTACTGCGGAGCTTATGGGGGCTGATCCGCGGCTTCAGGGGAGCCGCCACCGCTGCATACTTCTTCACCAGGTTCTGCACGGCACGCTGAGTGATCCGGCGCTTCTGCAGAGACAGGAAGAGGGCTTCTTCATGACCCGGCAGTGCCTCGATCTTCTCGCGCTCCTCAAGGTAATCCGCCAGCGCTTCCGCGACCTCAGGCGGGAAGTAGAGCACCGCCTGATTGCCACCCTTGCGCGTGACGAGGAAAGCGTTGTCCTCCATATCCACATCGCCGAGATTCAGCCCGACACACTCCGACACGCGGATGCCTGTGCCAAGGAAAAGCGCCAGAAGGGCATAGTCACGCTTTACCGTGAGCTTATGCCAGGCCTGCTGACGCTTCGTCAGCCCTTCGCCCGTAGCGGCCTGTTCCAGCATGCGCTGCATTTCCTCCATGGAAAGGCGCAAAATGGGCTTTTCGTGGATTTTCGGCAACGGGACCAGTGTCGTGACATTTGCTGGTATCCTAGCATTTTTATACAGATAGTCATAGAAGGAGCGGATCGAGCATAGCTTGCGCTTGATAGCCAATTCATGATTGACCAGCGCAACAGGCTTTGCATCAGCGTCCTCCGAGGCATCCGCCTTGTAGTAGAACGACAGATATTCGACATAGGCGGTCAGGTCGCTCTGGGTGAGGCGCGCCAGATCGTCATCCGTGAAGGCGTAGAGCGGCTTCTGCGAAAACTGATAACGTTCCGTCTGCAGGAAGTGGAAAAACGTCTTCAGGTCGATCGCATACGCCAGACGCGTGAACGTGCCGGTCGTCACAGCAACGGCGCTGAAAAAATCGCCGCATGCTGGCGGAAGCTCACGCGCGATGGTGCGGATCTGCACGATGCGCTCTGCGTCGATGCGTTCACGGTAATTGAGGCTTCCAGGCACGAATTTCCCCCTCCTTCACGAAAAATGGATCAAACTATTCGTAAAACTATGGTTTAGCGAATAGTTTGAACTTTCTCTCTCCCCGCCGAAACGGCCGGACAAGGCTCATTCTTCCTCGTCCAGCGCGTTCAGGCGGCGGTATTCCTTGATCGCACCAGTGGCCAGCTCATCGCAGCGGTTGTTCTGCGGATGATCCGCATGGCCCTTGACCTTCACAAACTTGACATTATGCTTGCGCGTCAGCGTCAGCAGGATGAACCACATGTCCTGATTCTCCACCGCGCCGCCGGAGGACGTCTTCCATCCCCTCTTCTGCCAGCCGTCGATCCAGTGGTCGTTGAAGGCCTGCACCATGTAGTTGCTGTCAGAATACAGCGTAACATCGCAGGGCTCCTTCAGGGCGCCCAGCGCGCTGATCGCGGCGAAGAGCTCCATCCGGTTATTCGTAGTGCCCGCCATGTAGCCGCTCATTTCCTTCTTGTGCGGGCCAAATTCAAGGATGCAGCCCCAGCCGCCCGGACCGGGATTGCCGGAACAGGCGCCGTCGGTGTAGATGTTGACCTTTTTGCGCGGACGTGTTTCAGACAAGGCACGACTCCCCTTTTGCCATGTATTGGTATATTAGACAATCATTACAGAATGTACTTTTTCATATCCATCGGGCGGTTTTCGCCGGACAGATGTGCGCGGACATATTCACCATTGATGGTCAGCTCCACCGGCGGCATATCCTCGTCCCCCGCATTGAAGGAAATATCCTCCAGCAGTTGCTCAAAAACAGCATGCAGACGGCGTGCTCCGATGTCCTCCGCCGTTTCGTTGGCAGAGAAAGCGGCCTCAGCGATCGCCTGGATGGCGCTGTCCTCGAAATTGAGGAGCACGCGATCGACCGCCAGCAGCGCCTTGTACTGAAGCGTCAGGGCGTTGTCCGGCTGTGTCAGGATGCGCTGGAAATCCTCGCAGGTCAGCGAATGCAGCTGGACATGCACCGGGAAGCGGCCCTGAAGTTCCGGGATCAGGTCGCTCACCTTCGCCACATGGAAGGCGCCCGCAGCGATAAAGAGCATGTAATCCGTCTTGACAGGGCCATACTTGGTGTTGACGGTGCTGCCCTCCACGATGGGCAGGATGTCACGCTGGACACCCTCACGGCTGACGTCAGGGCCGTTGCCGCCGCGATGACCGGCGATCTTGTCGATCTCGTCGATGAAGACGATGCCATTCTGTTCCGCACGCTGGATGGCTTCCTCGGTCACGTTGTCCATGTCGATGAGCTTATCGCATTCCTCATCTTCGAGGATGCGGCGCGCTTCCTTGACCTTCACACGGCGCAGGCGGGTCTTGCGGGGCATCATATTGCCCATCATATCCCCCAGGCTGATGGCATTGCCGCCAACCTCCAGCGTCGGTGCGGCTTCCTCCACCTCGATCTCCAGCTCGTGCTCCTCCAGTTCGCCGCGCATCAGCTGCTGCCGGACTTCTTCGCGCTTGTTCGCGATCTCAGGCGTATCCGTGCATTCCTCGGTCACCGCAGGCTTGCGGCCCAGGAGGTAATCCAGACTCATGCCATTGGAGGAAGGCTTCTTCGGCGGATGCACCAGGAGGGACACCAGACGATCCTCCGCGATGACCTTTGCACGCGGTTCGACGCGCTGGATATGCTCCTCCTTCACCATGCGGATGGCGTTCTCCACCAGGTCACGCACGATGCTCTCCACGTCACGGCCGACATAGCCGACCTCGGTGAATTTGGTGGCTTCCACCTTGACAAAGGGGGAAGCCACGAGCTTGGCCAGGCGGCGCGCGATCTCAGTCTTACCCACGCCGGTAGGGCCGATCATCAGGATGTTCTTGGGGCTGATCTCTTCGCGCATCTTCTCGTCCACCATGGCGCGGCGGTAGCGATTACGCAGCGCGATGGCGACCGCGCGCTTGGCCTCGTCCTGACCGACGATATAGCGGTCAAGCTCCCGGACGATTTGACGGGGTGTCAATTCTGCCATTTTGCTCGACCTCCCTTACACATCTTCGACAATGACATTGTCATTGGTGTACACGCAGATGGACGCCGCAATGTGAAGTGCCTTTTCCGCGATGTCATGGGCGGACAGATCGGTGTTCTCGACCAGGGCCTTCGCGGCGGACAGCGCATAATTGCCGCCGGAACCGATGGCCACGACGCCGCCATCGGGCTCCATGACCTCGCCCGTGCCGGACAGCACCAGCAGCTGATCCTGATCAGCCACGATCATCATGCAGTTCATCTGGCGCATCCCCTGTTCGCTGCGCCACAGCTGCGCCAGGGCGACTGCTGCACGCTCCAGGTTACCGTTGAACTGAGTCAACTTCTCTTCAAAACGGTCAAACAGGGTGAAGGCATCCACCACGGTGCCTGCGAACCCTGCCACGACCTTGCCGCCGTAAAGGCGGCGAACCTTGCGGGCGTTGGACTTGAAAATAACGCTTTCGCCCATGGTGACCTGACCATCACCCGCGATGGCGATCTTGCCGTCCTTGCAGACAGCGCAGATGGTCGTCCCCTTCAATTCTATGCTCATATAACGAAGTGCCTCCGATCTTTGCTGATTATCGTTTCAGGCCTGTGCAGGCGGAATTGGTCTGCACTGCGCCCAGATATGACGATACACGCACCATATGAAATCAGGATGAAGCGCTGTCGTTCTCGCCGTATACATCCTTGCACCAGTCGCGCAGGAAATCCAGCGCACGGTTGGAGATCACGGTATAGCGTTCCTGCTTGTTGCGGATCTTCTTGTGCTGCTTATCGACCACCAGGCCATCGATCAGCCCGAAGGCACAGTTCATGGGCTGGAAATGCTTATTGGGCGTGCTGACATAGCGTCCCATAGCACCCAGCGCCGTGATGCCCGGCAGTTCCACCGTGCCGAGGCCGCGCAGATCGCGCCCCAGAGAAAGGCCGCAGATCAGGCCGCTGGCCGCGCTCTCCACATAGCCCTCCACACCGGTCATCTGTCCGGCGAAATAGCACTGCGGACGGTTGATCATCTCGAAATGCGCATTCAAAAAGCCGGGCGAATGCAGGAAGGTATTGCGGTGCATCACGCCGTAGCGGGCGTATTCAGCGTTTTCCAGACCAGGGATCAGGCCGAAGACACGCTTCTGCTCAGGCCACTTCAAACGGGTCTGGAAGCCGACCAGGTTATACAGCGACCCTGTCGTATTGTCCTGACGAAGCTGAACGACCGCGAAAGCCTCCTTGCCGGTGCGCGGATCGACCAGGCCGACGGGCTTCATCGGCCCGAACGCCAGCACCATACGGCCGCGGCGCGCCATGGATTCCACCGGCATGCAGCCTTCGAAGACCTTGGTCTCCTCAAAGCCGTGGATATCGGCAGTCTCGGCGGACAGGAGCGCATCGACAAAGGCGTTGTACTCCTCCTCGTTCATGGGGCAGTTGAGGTAATCGTCGCCGCGTCCATAGCGGCTCTGGCGGAAGACGCGATCCATATTCAGCGACTCCGCCGTGACGATGGGGGCAGCAGCATCATAGAAATTCAGCGTATCCAGCCCGGGCAGCGCCGCGATGGTCTCGCTCAGCGCATCGGACGTCAGCGGACCGGTAGCGATGATCACGGGGCCATCGGGGATCTGCGTCACTTCCCTGCCCTCGATGGTCACCAGCGGATGCTCGCGCAGGGCCGTGGTGATAAATCCGGAGAAGGTATCGCGATCCACCGCCAGCGCGCCGCCAGCAGGAACGCGCGCCGCGTCCGCAGCAGCCATGATCAGCGAATGGCACAGACGCATTTCCTCCTTCAGGAGGCCGACGGCATTGGTCAGGCGGTCGGAGCGCAAGGAATTGGAACAGACCAGCTCAGCAAAGAGCGGACTGTGATGCGCGGGCGACATCTTTTCCGGCTTCATCTCGATCAGGGTCACGCGGATCCCCTGCATCGCCAGCTGCCAGGCGGCTTCACAGCCGGCCAGCCCGGCACCTACGACTGTGGCGTGCAAATCATTCATCACCAGCATCCACCTCATTCTCCTCCTGCTGCACCTCGACCCTGCAATGGCAGGTCTCATTGGCGCACAGGTGCCATACTTCGCCCTTCCGGCCGCGCTTTTCGACCATGTAGCTGTCGCACTGGGGGCAGCGGGCCGTCACAGGCTTCTCCCAGGACACAAAATCGCACTCAGGATAGCGTTCGCACCCAAAGAACTTGCGGTTCTTGCGGCTGGTCTTCTCCATCAGGCGTGCCCCGCAGGACGGGCAGGGTGCTTCGATATAATTCAGGATCGGCTTGGTGTTGCGGCAGTCCGGGAAATTCGGGCAGGCCAGGAAACGCCCATAGCGTCCCATCTTGTAGACCATCATCGCGCCGCACTTATCGCAGGGCACATCCGACGGCTCATCCTTGATCTCGACCTTCTCGATCTGCTGCTCGGCGATATCCAGTTCACGCTTGAATTCCGGATAGAATTCGCGGATGATCTGCTTCCAGTCCACGCCGCCCTCTTCGACGGTATCGAGCTTGTCCTCAAGCTCCGCAGTGAACTCGGTATCGACGATCTCGCTGAAATACTCCTCCATCATGGAGGTGACCATGCGGCCCAGCTCCGTAGGATAGAGGCGCTTCTTCTCACGGCTGACATAGCCGCGCGCGATGATGGTGGTGATGGTCGGGGCATAGGTGGAGGGACGGCCGATGCCCTTCTCTTCCAGCGCACGCACCAGGGATGCTTCCGTATAGCGGCTCGGCGGCTGGGTGAAGCGCTGCTCGCTGATGACATCCTCCACCGCGACAGCATCGCCTTCCTTGAGCTGGGGCAATGCCGTTTCCGCGGAGACGATCTCGTCATCCTGGCTTTCCTCATAGACGGAGGTGAAGCCAGCGAACACCTTGTGCTCGCCGTAGAAGCGCAGGCCAACGCCATCGCCAGTGAGGTCCATAGTCATGGTGGCGTACACCGCAGGATTCATCTGGCAGGCCAGGAAACGGTTGTAGATCAGCTTATACAGGTTATACTGTTCCTTCGTCAGGGATGCCTTGATCTTCTCGGGCGTGCGGCGCACATCCGTAGGACGGATGGCTTCGTGGGCGTCCTGAGCGTTTTTGCGGCCCTTGTATTCGATGGCCTTTTCAGGCAGATAATCCTCGCCGAAGCGCTCGGAGATATAGTCGCGCAGGCCGGACAGCGCGTCCTCGCTGATGCGCACGGAGTCCGTACGGATATAGGTCACGATACCCTGCGTGCCCTCGCCCTCCAGATCGATGCCTTCATACAGCTGCTGCACGATCTGCATGGTACGGGCAGTGGTGAAGCCCAGCTTGCGGCTGGCCTCCTGCTGCAGGCTGGACGTGGTGAAGGGCGCAGCGGGGAATTTCCGCTTTTCGCTGTTCTTGATGCCCGTCACGGCAAAATGCGCATTGCGGATACGCTCCGTGGCAGCTTCAGCCTCTGCGGCATTCTTCACATCCGCCTTCACACCGTCGATATTCGCCAGTCGGGCGGAGAACTGCCCCTTCTTGCCGCGCACGGCAGGATTGGCGAGGTTGACAGAGATATCCCAGTATTCTTCCGGGATGAACGCCTCGATGTCCTCTTCGCGCATGACGACCATCCGCGTGGCGACGCTCTGCACGCGGCCGGCAGACAGTCCCTTCTTGATCTTCGTCCACAGCAGCGGGCTGATCTTATAGCCCACCAGACGATCCAGCACGCGACGGGCCTGCTGTGCATCCACGCGCCCCATGTCGAGCTTGCGCGGCGCCTTCAGCGCGGCCTGAATGGCCTTCTTCGTCACCTCATGGAACTCAATGCGGCAGGGCTTATCGATATCGATGCCCAGCACATTGGCCAGGTGCCAGGAGATTGCTTCACCCTCGCGGTCCGGGTCAGTTGCGAGGTAGATCTGCGAGGCATTGTGGGCTTCCTTGCGGATGCGGGTCAGGATATCGCCGCGTCCGCGGATCGTAATATATTTCACCGCGAAGTCATTCTCCGGGTCCACGCCGATCTGGCTCTTGGGCAGATCGCGGATATGTCCCTGAGAGGCCTCCACCTTATAGCCCTTCCCCAGAAATTTGCTGATGGTACGAGCCTTGGCCGGAGATTCGACGATGATGAGTTTCTGCTTGGTCGTTGCCATGCGTTTTCCTCCGATGATTGATGAATATGGGGATGCATCCGTTTTTGCAGCCAGGGGCGCATCCGCATGTTATGATCTGCTATAGATTTTTCCCGGGAGTGCCCGGACGAGCCCCATCATTTGCAGCATCGTCAGCGTCACGGTCAGCGCAGGGATCTCCATCCCGCTGGCCTCCACCAACTGGTCAAATGACATTTCGCCCTGCGACAGGAGCATGAAGATCCTGCGCTGGTCATCGCTCATGGGCGGAAGCTGCTTCTTCTGCTGCTCTGTCGGGGCAGGCTGATCCTCAGCCCAGCCGAGGTCTTCGAGGATGTCCTGTGCGCTGGTGAAGTAATTCGCCCCTTCGCGCAGCAGCTGATGCGCTCCGGATGCCCATTCCGTGCCGGGAATGCCCGGATAGGCGAAGACCTCCTTGCCTTGATCCAGCGCATGATGGACCGTCAGCGTGCTGCCGGAGCGGATCTTGCTCTCCATCATCAGCAGCGCTTTCCCCAGGCCGGAAATGATGCGGTTGCGCACCTGGAACACCTGCCGATTGGCGTGGAAGCCTGGTGGGTATTCGCTGAGCAGCGCACCGCCACGGCGAATGATGCGTTCCTTCAGCTCCACATTATCGATGGGGTAATCCAGATCCAGCCCTGAACCCAGAACAGCCACTGTCGGGCTCGGTCCTTCCAGGCACCCTTCATGGGCGGCAGTATCGATGCCGACCGCGAATCCGCTGATGATGGTCACGCCGGCTTCACTCAATTCCCGGCAGATGCGCTGGGTGACTTCCACCCCCTGCATGGAGGCTTTTCGCGACCCGACGACGGAAACGCACTTCCCCATCAGCGGATCCAGATCGCCCCGGTAGAACAGCAGCGCGGGCGGCATCTGGATATTGCGCAGGCTATCCGGATATTGCGGATCCTCCTGCGAGAGGATGTGCATATCCAGCCGTTGCATCGTCACGAGCATATCGTGCATTTTGCTGCGGTCTGCCTGCTCAGCCAGGGCGGCCAGGCCATAGGGCGTGACGTGCTTTTCCAGGAAGGTGCTGCCACTTTGGACGAAACGGTCATAGATCGCCTCAGCGCTACCGTGCATCTCCAGGAGCTCGCTGAGCAGGTCCGCACGGATCAGGCCATGCGTCAGCCAGGCCCTGCACGCCTCTTCTCTCGTATAACGCACCCGGATCCACCTCCATCAGCCTCAAACTGGAAGCATTTGCTAAATGACGAAGAAAAAAATAAGTGTTTAAGAAAAACAGCCTCGCTTCCAGTGCAACATGCTAACACACAATTCAAAAAAAAGCAATGCGCGATGCAAAAATTCCTTCACTATGATTTTGCGGATCCGATCGGGCATGTGGGGCCATGCTCCTTCCGGCCTGCGGACGGCATTACATCCTCAGCCGTGCGCAGATGCTGCTGCAGGCTGCGCAGCCGCCTTCGCCCGTTTCGCGCAGGGACGCAGGCAGCGCATCGCCCACTTCCTTCATCGCGAGGATGACCTCATCCGGATCGATGGGGCAGCAAATGCCGGAAAGCACCATGTCCGCCGCGGTGAACGCCACGCCGGATGCGCCGACATTGCGGTACACACAAGGCACCTCCACCAGGCCGCCGACCGGATCGCACACGAGTCCGAGCAGATTCATCAGTGCGAAGGCTGCCGCATCCGCACACTGCTGCGGATCGCCGCCCTGCAGGAAGGTCAGCGCCGCTGCAGCCATGGCCGCCGCGCTGCCGCATTCCGCCTGGCATCCCCCCTCCGCGCCGGAAATGCTCGCTTGCGTGGCGATGGCCTGTCCCACCGCAGCTGCGACAAAGAGCGCCTCCACCGCCTGTTCAGCAGCGACGCCGCGTTCCTGCATCATGGCGACGATCGCGCCCGGCAGGATACCACATGCACCGGCTGTGGGCGCCGCGACAATCTTGCCCATGCAGGCATTGCATTCCGCCGTGGCCAGCGCAAAAACTTCCGCCTTGCCCAGCAGATCACCGCAGAGCGACTTGCCGCTCTGATAATACCGCAGCATTTGCGCTGCCTGTCCACCTGTCAGGCCGGTCACGGACTTCATCCGCTCATCCAGGCCATTGTTGATCGCATCGACCATGCACATCAAATGCCGGTGCATGGCAGCACACACTTCTTCCTCGCTGGCGCCGCTCTCCTTCGCCTGCGCGATCACCGCCGCCCGGGCGATGGAGCCTTCCTGGCGGCCCATGCGGACCCATTCCCGCAAAGTATAATCCATATATTCCTCAACCTTTCTGCCTCATCAGCCATGGAGGACGGCGCGCGTGGCCGTCACCGCATAGACCGCCGATGCGCCAGCCTGTTTCAGTGCCACAGCGCACACGCTGGCTGTCGCACCAGTGGTCATCACGTCATCAATCAGCAGGACCGTTCCGGAAATGCGCTGGGTGCATTCGATCGTGCCGGAGAGATTCTGCAATCTCTGCTCCCGCGTCAGGCCGCGCTGGGTGTGCGCATTCCGCGTCCGCATCAGCAGCTGACGCACCGGGAAGCCCGTTTCCTCCGACACGACCTGACAAAGCACCTTTCCATGGTCAATGCCGCGCTTCTTACGGCGGATCGTCGGCATGGTGACCCAGGTCAGCACCGTATCCTGCGGCAGTGGAAGCGTCCGGATCACATCAGCCATCCCCTTGGCCAGCGGCACAGCGGCGTCCGCCACGCAGCCATCCTTGAGCTGGATGACCAGGCGGCGCGCCATGCCTTCGTACCGATATGCACTTTGCGCCATGCTGACCCCGTCACCGGGCATGCGCATCGCATCCAGCGCTTCCCGACATGCCGGACAGAGCATTTCACCCTCGCTGTACTCATCGCAGCACAAGCATTTGAGCGCGCGCGGCCACAGCACGTCCGCCACAGCAGACCAGAACGCCCTCATACGGCGCTCCTGCGCGCAAGGAAGGTGACCGCCTTCACACCGGGCAATGCGAGGATCTTCGCGCAGACTTCGTCATCCGGCACGCCATCCATCTCCAGCACGAGCATCGCCTCGCCGCCCTGCTGACGGCGATAGCCCTGCATGTTGGCGATATTCACCCGCTTGTCCGCCAGCGCACCGGTAATCGCCGCAATGGTGCCGGTGATATCGGTATGGCGGATGATCATGGTGTTTTCCTTGCCGGTGAAATTGACGCCAAGCCCGTCGATCTTGTGGATCTCGATATTGCCGCCACCAACGGACGCGGCCTCCACCGTCAGCACCTTGCCCGAAACGCCCGTCAGGGTCAGGCGCACCGTATTGGGATGCGCGCCGCGGATCACCACATGCTCAAAGTGGATGCGGATGCCTTTCTCCTGCGCAAGGGACAGCGAATCGCGCAGGCGTTCATCATCGACCTGCATGCCCATCAGGCCGCCGACGAGTGCGCGATCCGTTCCGTGGCCGCGGTAGGTCTTGGCGAACGAGCCATGCAGGCCGATCTCCGCGCTGGCGAGGTCTTCCCCCAGGAGCATCCTGGCCGTCAGGCCGATGCGCGCTGCACCAGCCGTGTGGGAACTGCTGGGGCCGATCATGACAGGGCCGATCAAATCAAACAGATCCATATGATGTATGCCGCCTTTCGGTGCGATATTCCTCTTGATATTGTACAGGATTTTTTCTGCAAGGTCAATGTGTCCGCAGAAAGGAATGTGCATTCTCGAAAAATAAGCACAAAAAAACTTCCGGAAAAACCGGAAGTTTTCGTACACCATTAGGGACTCGAACCCTAGACACCCTGATTAAGAGTCAGGTGC
>CAZIUA010000020.1:0-33967 GCA_964542315.1 uncultured Faecalibacterium sp.
CGTCCGCGCCATCGCCAAGGCCGTGGGGCGCAAGTTCGTCCAGATGTCCCTGGGCGGCGTGCGCGATGAGGCGGAGATCCGCGGTCATCGCCGGACGTACCTGGGCGCCATCCCGGGCCGCATCATCTCCGGCCTGAAGCAGGCTGGCACCATGAATCCCGTCTTCCTCTTTGACGAGATCGACAAGATGAGCCACGACTATCGCGGCGATCCGGCCTCCTGCCTGCTGGAGGTGCTCGATGCCGAGCAGAACACCGCCTTCCGCGATCATTATCTGGAGCTGCCCTTCGACCTGAGCCGCGTGATGTTCATTACCACCGCCAACAGCGTCGATACCATCCCCGGGCCGCTGCTGGACCGTATGGAGATCATTGAGGTGCCCTCCTACACCGAGGAGGAGAAGCTGCAGATCAGCAAGCGCCACCTGCTGCCCAAGCAGATCGAGGAACATGGTCTCCCGGCCAAGTCCGTCCGCATGACGGATAAGGTGATGCGTCAGCTCATCGAGGGCTATACGCGCGAGGCCGGTGTGCGCACGCTGGAGCGCACGGTCGCCAAGGTTGTCCGCAAGGCTGCCGTGACCATGCTGGATGACGGCGTGGAGACGGTCACCGTGTCGCCGGAGGTGCTGCGCAAGTATCTGGGCGCGGCGCGCTACACCCGTGAAATGCCTGAAAAGGCGCCGCGCGTGGGCGTGGTGAACGGCCTGGCCTACACCACCGTCGGCGGCGAGATGCTGGAGGTCGAGTGCCTGACCATGCCGGGCAAGGGGAGCCTCCATCTGACGGGCAAGCTCGGCGATGTAATGAAGGAATCCGCTGAGGCGGCCTTCACCTGGGTCAGAGCGCATTCGGCCATGCTGGGGCTGGCGGATGACTTCTACAAGGATCGCGACATCCATATCCACGTCCCGGAAGGCGCCGTCCCCAAGGATGGCCCGTCCGCCGGTGTCACCATGACCACCGCGCTGACCTCCGTCCTGACCGGTATCGCTGTCCGCCAGGATGTGGCCATGACGGGCGAGATCACCCTGCGCGGCCGCGTGCTGCCCATTGGCGGCCTGAAGGAGAAGTCCCTGGCGGCTTACCGTGCAGGCATCAAGACGCTCATCATCCCCAGGGAGAATGAGAAGGACCTGGAGGAGATCCCGCCCCATGTGCTCGCGCAGTTCCGCGTCGTGCTGGCGGAAACCATCGAGGATGTGCTGAAGGAAGCGCTGGTCTCTGCGCCTCTTTCCCGCTAAAATACAGAACAGGAGCCTATATCAGTGGAAATCAAGCAAGCAGAATTTGTGACCTCCATGGCGGAATACGGCAATTTTACCGGGAAGGGTCTGCCGCAGATCGCCGTGGCGGGCAAGTCCAACGTCGGCAAGAGCAGCCTGATCAACAAGCTGTGCAAACGCAACAAGCTGGCCAAGACCTCCTCCACGCCCGGCAAGACGAAGCTCATCAACGTCTTCCTGCTCAACCGGTCCTTCCACCTGATCGACCTGCCCGGCTACGGTTTCGCCCGGGTGGACAAGGCTGAGAAGGCGCGCTGGGGCAAGATGATGCAGGATTACTTTGAGGATTCCGAGGAGCTGCGCCATGTCTTCTGCCTGGTGGACATCCGCCATGAGCCCACCGAGGATGACAAGCAGATGAACACCTTCCTGCGCCAGATGGGCATCCCCTTCACGGTGATCGCCACCAAGGCGGACAAGATCAGCCGCGGCGCACGCCAGAAGCAGCTCGCGCCCATCTGCCGCGCGCTGATGGTGCAGCCCTGGGAGATCATCTGCTGGTCCAGCGAGGACGGCACGGGCCGCGATCAGGTGCAGAAGCTCCTGGATGAGGTGCTGGCCGATCCCGAGGAAGTCGCTGACGGCCCCTCCATGGAGGAGCTGGAGGAAGGCGCGCCATCCGCTACGAGGAGAAGTGAGCACGCCCGGCAGCACCTGAGCATATCCTCCTGATGAGGAGGAATGCCCCATGTTCATACCGGCGACATATGCAGTTCATGTACCGGCGCTATCCTTGCCTGAAGCGGCGATGCTCCCGGCCCTTCCGGGCAGGCGGCAGACGCTCCCACGCAATCTGCTCCTGCCGGACAGAAGGGTCTACCGCCCCATGCCTGCACCACCTTCGTCCCATGCGCGGGCAAGGCGCCGCGGCTCCATGGCCGGACGGGCGATCCTCACGGCGGTGCGGTGGCGGCGCTGATGCGCTCACCGGGCGAAGATCTGCGTGGCATAGATGAAGCCGTTGGCATCGGTGACGATGCCGATGCCGACCTTCGTCCATGCGCGGGACAGGATGGCAGCGCGATGCCCCGTGGAGGACATGAACGCCGCCTGCGCCTTGTCCACATTTGCGTGGTGAGCGATGTTCTCGCCTGCCGCGGTGAAGGCGTATCCGAAATGCCGCAGCATCGCGCGGATATCGCCGTAGGTGGGGGACTCGTGCGCGAAGTATCCGCCGTCCCGCATATCGGCGGATTTGATGCGTGCGATGCGGCTCAGCTCCGGATCCACCGCCAGCGCGGACAGACCGCTGCGTTTTCTGTCCTGATTGAGCAAATTCAGCATCTTTTCCTCTTGCGCAGAGAGGGCCTGTGTAGTATAATCATCCCCCGGAGAGGCTGCGGAAGCGGCTCCCTCCCCATGGGAAACCAGGCTCGGAGAGGTGCGCAGTGGGGCGTGTGTGGCAGCGGCATCGCTGTTTTCGCTCAAAACCCAGCCTAAAGTGGCAACGGAAAGGCTTTCAGTGGAGAAATCGTCCGCATTTGTGGCGAAAAGCGTCTCCTGTGTGGGGATGATGCACATTTCTGCATCAGAGATCCCTGCTGAAGTGGTACTGTGTCCCTTTGGCTGAACAAGTGGGTGCGTGGCGCCCTGGGCGCGTGGCCTGGCGTGTTCAGCCAAGGTGATGTGGGCAGCTGAAGCGATGAGGATGCTCGCAGCAAATGCGGCGTACTTTCTGAACATGATCGTTCACCTCCGGCGTATTACGGCCACCGCAGTGGCGTGATGGTATCGTAATGCATCCCGGGGCGCACGGTCAAGCAAACTGACAGCGCATACCCATGGAAACCCGTCCCAGAAGATAAAACGAACCGACTGGATCGACATTTAGGAGGAATCCACCATGTTTTTTGAGAAGTGCCCCCGCTGCGACCTGAACTACATCACCGCGGGCGAAAAGTACTGCAAGGTCTGCATGCGCGAGATGAAGGGCGACAATGCGCGCGACGAGGTCGAAATGTGCAGCGTGTGCAGCGAGAATCCCGTGCTGCCCGGCCGCGACATCTGCCTGTTCTGCCTGAAGGAGATGGGCAGCCAGAACACTGTATCCTCTTCTTCTTCCCACGATGATCCCAACGAGACCGAGGAGCAGGTCAACACCCGCGCCCTGACCGACCTGGACGATGTGTCCTCCATGGATGAGATCCCCGAGGTGGACACCGACATCCCTGCCAGCGAGTTCGAGAAGATGGCGGGCGGCATCTCCTCCCTGGAGAGCATGCGAGAGGAAGAAGCCGAAGACGATGAGAACGATGAGGACGAGGATGACCTGATGTGAGTCCCGCTCCTGCGTCCGACCCGTCCTGAACGGGGCCCCGGCGCATAGCAAGGAGGAGGAAACCCATGCGCATGTTCGCCATTGGCGATCTGCACCTGCCCGGCGGACAGGAAAAGCCGATGGACGTCTTCGGCGGACATTGGGAGAATCATTTCGCCCGGATCGAACAGGACTGGCGCGCCCGCGTCGCCCCGGAGGACATCGTGCTCATCCCGGGGGACATCTCCTGGGCGATGCAGCTCCCCGAGGCCATCCCTGATCTGGAGGCCATCGGCGCGCTCCCGGGCAGGAAGATCCTGCTCAAGGGCAACCACGACTACTGGTGGGGCGGCATCGGCCAGGTGCGCCGTGCCCTGCCGCCCGGGCTGGAAGCCATCCAGCATGACGCGCTGGATCTGGGCTGCGCGGTGGTCTGCGGCAGCCGCGGATGGGTCTTTCCCACCCAGGAGGCGCCCCTCTCTCAGGAGGACGAGCGGATCTTCAAGCGTGAGCTGATCCGGCTGGAGATGTCCCTGACCGCCGCGGAAAAGCTGGCGCAGGGCCGCCCCATCGTGGTCATGCTGCACTATCCGCCGCGGTATGTCCAGGGCGGCGATACGCCCTTCACCGCCGTGCTGGAACGCTTTCCGGTGCATACGGTGGTCTATGGGCATCTGCATGGCGCCGGGATCCGCGCTGGATTCACCGGCCTGTGGCATGGTATTCATTACCAGCTCTGCTCCTGCGACAGCCTCGACTTCACCCTGGCGGAAGTTCCGCTGGAAATGTAAATTGTTACGAGAAAATTAAATTTTTCTAAAACCTTTGCGGCAAAATCCTTCTTTCTGACAGGAAACGCATCCGATGTTGAGTCGGATGCGTTTTATTTATACCATAAATTGCGGCGAACAGATGTTCATCCACTACATCATGATAATACTGATGACAAAATGATGACATTTTCCTGCTGCGTGCAGCTGGTGGCACCTTCCCCAAAGTGTGGAAAAGATTTTCCGTGCCTCTTGCAATCCGCGCAAAAGTGGGATAAAATGAAATCGAGTGGTATTTCAGACCTAATTTGTGCAAAAAAGTGGGGTGAAGGCGGATGGATGAGCAGGAAGCGACGACTGGCGTGCCTCAGGTCACGTCCGCCGAAGCCACCATGGACGGCATGACGCAGGACGATCTTCGCCTGCTGGAGAAATACAGCCGCACCTTCACCGGCACCTTTGCCCACACGCTGGACGGCAAGGGCCGTATGGTGATCCCGCTGGCCTTCCGCGATATGCTGGGCGGCACGTTCACCGTCGCGCCGGAGTTCGACTTCAAGTCCATCGCGGTCTATCCGGAGCTGGCCTATGTCCGCATGCGCGAAGGGCATGACCGCGCCCTGCAGGAGACCGCCAATCCCGAACGCAAGAAATATCTGCAATGGCTGGACGCATACACCTTCCGCGGCCAGGAGTGCGACGGCCAGGGCCGCGTTTTGCTGCCCGCACGCCTCCGCCAGATCATCCTGGGCGAGGATAAGGATGTCGATATCATGGGCGCGGGCGATCACCTGCGCATCGCTGTACGCGCCAAGAGCGAGGATCAGCTGATGGACTTCATCGCCAATATCGATCAGATCCTGGCGAATATGTAAGATGATGAATGAAGAGATGACCATCCGCATAGATATGTCGTGGATGGTTTGTAAGGAGGAGTAAGCATGACGACCCCGATGCGCAACCGGATGCGCCGCCACACCCGGCCGGCCGAGTTTGTTTCCAAGGCCCGGCAGGAGGAGGCGCTGTCCTTCAGCCGGCCCGGGGGACGCTCTTTCTCCTTCGCTGGTGATTTCCCGGAGATGGGGGATACGCAGCCGGTGGAAGCCACTGCGCGCCGCCGCAGCTACACCGCCGGACGCACCACTGGCAGCTACAGCGCTGTCCGTGCGGATGAGGCGCGCCGTATGCCGGCGATCAACAAGCACGGCGTGCATGTCATGCCGGCGATGGTGATGCTCATGGTGCTCGCTGTGGGGCTGGGCAGCATCCTGCTCAACGCCATGGGGGAGCGCAGCCAGATGCAGCGCGCCATCAACCAGAAGCAGGACCGCATCAATATCCTCACCGTGGACTGCGCCGCGACGGAACGCGCCATCGCCAGCCAGTCCAACGATGTCAACATCCGCCAGGAGGCCGTCCGCATCGGGCTGATCAGCTCCAAGGGCGTGGACGTGCAGTATCTGGAGACGCCTGCTGATGCCCAGATCACCCTGCCGGAAAGCAATGTCGTGCAGTCCCTGGCATCCATCTGGGGACAGTGAACTGAATCGGAAAAAGCCCACATCGGGGGACTGGGGGGTCAAGGCTCTTCGGTTCCCCGTTTGGAATATGCGCGCCATCAGGAGGAACATGCTTGCATCCTGAATTGCTGGTACGCAAGAGGATCTGGCTGATGACGCTGATGCTGGCAGCACTCTTCCTGCTGGTGATCGGCCGCATCGCCACGCTGACCATCCGGGATGCGCAGACGCTGACCCAAAGGGGCGTCACGCAATGGACAAAAGCAGGCACCGTCACCGCAAGGCGGGGGAGCATTATCGACCGGAATGAGCAGATGCTGGCGCTGTCCGCCACGGCGTATACCGTCACGGCGGATCCGCGGCTGGTGACGGATATCGAGGGCTTTCTGGATGCATTGGCGCCGGTGCTGCCGCTCGACCGCGCATCGGCGGCGAAGAAGCTCGCCGACAATACCAAGGGGTCGGTCATCCTCAAACGCCAGGTGAGCCGCGAAACGGTCGATCTGCTCCGGACGCTGAAGAATGAAGCGCCCAAAAGCGCATGCCTGTCCGCACTGAGCTTCGATGAGGACGTGAGCCGCTATTACCCCTATGGATCGCTCCTGTGCCAGGCACTGGGGCTGACCAATATCGACGCGCAGGGGCAGTCCGGGCTGGAGAGCCAGTATGAATCCGTCCTGGCCGGGCTGTCGGGCAGCTATCTGCGCCAGGTGGATGCGCGCAACCGCACCCTCGCCAGCACGGAAGGCTGGTATATCGCCTCCCAGCAGGGCAGCACGCTCAAGCTGACGGTGGATGCTGCCATCCAGCAGATCGCCGAAAAGGCCATGCGCGAATGCCTGGAGGTCAACATGGCACAGTCGGTGTGCTGCATCGTGACGGATGTGCGCACGGGCGGCATCCTGGCCATGTGCATCAAGCCGGATTACGACCCGAACGAGCCGCCGCGTGCCGATGCGGACAATTTGAAGGAGCTCATGCGCATCACTGCCATCTCCGACGTGTATGAGCCAGGCTCCACCTTCAAGATCCTCACCGCGGCCGCCGCACTGGACAGCGACGTCACCACGCCGGAGGACCGCTTCTACTGTTCCGCGCGGATCAAGGTGGATGGCGATACCATCCGCTGCTGGGGGCGCGCCCACGGGGCGGAGAGCATGGCGGAGGGGCTCAAAAACTCCTGCAACCCTGTTTTTGTGGAATTGGCCCTGCGCATGGGGACGGACACCTTCTACCGCTACCTGAATGCCTTCGGGCTGGGACGGCGCACCGGCATCGACCTGCCCGGTGAATCCGCCGGCATCCTCATCGGCAGCCGGTATGTGAAAAATGTGGATCTGGCGCGCATCGGCTTCGGGCAGTCCGTCGCGGTGACGCCCTTGCAGCTGGTCATGGCCTGCAACGCGGCCATCAACGGCGGCAAGCTGATGAAGCCCTATATCGTCTCCGAGATCCAGGATGAATTCGGCCAGACGCTGCAGCGCTTCACCCCGAAGGTCGTGTCGGCACCCATCCGCGCCGAGACCAGTCAGACCCTCCGCGGCCTGCTGGAAAACGTGGTCGAAACGGGCGGCGGCAAGAATGCCCGGCTGGATGGCTACCGCATCGGCGGCAAGACCGGCACGGCGCAGGTCTACAAGGACGGACGGATCGTCTCCGATGTGCATATCGGTTCCTTCTACGGCTTCGCACCGGCGGATGATCCGCTCATCAGCGTGCTGGTCGTGGTCAATGAGGCCCATGTGCCGGTCGATTACGGCGGAACGACCGCAGCACCCTTCGCCCGGCAGATCTTCGAGGAGGTTCTGCCGCTGCTCGGGGTGGAAAGATCCGCAGAAAATGCTGAAGATGTTGAAATTCCCGAGATAAAGGGCTTGACGATTTCGCAGGCAAGGCGTACACTGACAGAGGCGGGATTGGAATTGCTGGAAGACGGCGCGGGCGATGTCGTGCTGGATCAGCTTCCGCCTGCGGGTGCATCGCTGGTGCGCGGCGGGCATGTGATGGCCTACACCGCGCAGGGCGATTCCCTGACCCCGGCGGATCTGGTGTGCGTGCCGGATCTGCTCGGCTGCTCGGATGTGGATTGTGCGCGCCTGCTGCGTCAGCGCGGGCTGCTCCTGTCCATGTCGGGCACGGGGCTGTGCATCCGCCAGACGCCTGCAGCAGGGGAGTATGTCGCCCCTGGCACAAGTGTGCATATTACGCTGTCCGGTGCGGATGGCGTAGCAGAATAGACGCAAGATACCTGTCCTGATCCGAAATGGAAAGCAGAGGAGAATGACCATGAAGCTCTGTACGATGTTTGAAAAGCTGCCCTATCTGGTGGAGACACGCGGCAATATGGTCACCGAGATCGGTGACCTGTGCTCCGACAGCCGCAAGACCAAGGGCGTGAAGAACGGCCTGTTCTTCTGCATCCCCGGCGCGAAGTTCGACGCGCATGAATACGCCGCGCAGGCGGTGGAGAACGGCTGTGTCGCGCTGGTGGTGGATCACTTTGTGGATGTGGATGTTCCCCAGGTGAAGGTCAGCAGCGTCCGTGCGGCGATGGCGCGCATGGCGGCTGCGTTCTACGGCCATCCGGCGGATGGCATGCGCCTGGTGGGCGTGACCGGCACCAAGGGCAAGACCACCACGTCCTATATGATCAAGTCCATTCTGGAGCAGGCCGGCATGACGGTGGGGCTCATCGGCACCACGGGCAATATGATCGGCGAAAAGCGCATCGCGTCCAACTACACCACGCCCGATCCCATCGACCTGCAGCGCGATCTGCGCGAAATGGCGGATGCCGGTGCGCAGGCGGTGGTCATGGAGGTCTCCGCGCACGCCATCGACATGTTCCGCCTGGACGGCATGGTGTTCGAGGTCGGCGCCTATACCAACCTCAGCCAGGATCATCTGGACTATTTCGGCACGATGGAGAAGTACTTCGAGTGCAAGAAGCGCTTCTTCACCACCGGCATGGTCAAAAATGCGGTGCTCAATGCAGATGAGGAGACCAGCGTCAGCATCCTGCGCGACCTGACCATCCCCCATGTGACCTTCGGCATCGCAGCGGCGGCGGATCTGTTCGCCCGCGACATCGAGATCTCCGAGAGCGGCGTCTCCTTCGAGCTGAAGCTCCAGGGCATGCACGCCCTGCCCATCCATCTGCGCATGACGGGCATGTTCAACGTGTATAACGCCATTGCGGCGGCGAGTTGCGCGATGGTGCTGGGCATTTCCCATGACGACATCCGCGCGGGTCTGGAGAAGATCGAGAACGTTCCCGGACGCATCGAGATGCTGCCCACGGATAAGCCCTACCGTGTCATCCTGGACTACGCCCATGCGCCGGACGCGCTGGACAACATCCTGCGCACCTGCCGCGAGTTCACCCGCGGTCGGCTCATCGCGCTGTTCGGCTGCGGCGGCGACCGTGACCGCGGCAAGCGTCCCATCATGGGGCGGATCGGCGGCGAGCTGGCGGATCTGTGCATCCTCACCTCCGACAATCCCCGCAACGAGGATCCCATGGCGATCCTCAATGCCATCGAGGAAGGCATCCGTGAAACGGACTGCGAATATGTCGTCATCGAGAACCGCCGCGAGGCCATCCGCTATGCGCTGAGCATCGGCCAGCCGGGCGACGTCATCGCCCTGTGCGGCAAGGGTCACGAGAACTATCAGGAGATCCGCGGCGTGAAGCATCCCTTCGATGAAAAGGTCATCGTCGCGGAGCTGCTGGCTGAAGCTGACGAGTGACCGATCCCTTTCTTCCGCTTCACAGAGGGTGTCCGAAGGAGTACCCAGGGCGATCGGAAAGCCCCTGGGCCGCCGCCACAGAGGCGAGAGCTTCCGTTCGGACCGTAATAAGAATATGAAGTCGAAACAGAGGTACTGAATATGCTAAGGATGATACTTGCCCTCGTTCTTTCCGCAGCGGTGGTGCTGCTGACCGGCCCGAAGCTCATCGCCTGGCTGCGCAAGCTCAAGCTCGGTCAGACCATCTATGAGCTCGGCCCCCAGTCCCATCAGAAAAAGCAGGGGACGCCCATCATGGGCGGCCTGTGCATCGCGCTGGGCTGCGTGCTGTCTTTCGTGATCTGCGCGGCCGGCCTGGGCGCATGGGATCACATGCTGGCGCTTCTGTTCGTGGCGCTGGGCTCCATGGCGGTGGGTTTCGGCGATGACTGGATCAAAATGGTGCATAAGCGCCACGAGGGCCTTACGCCCTGGCAGAAGATCCTCGGTCAGGCCGTGGTGTGTGTGGGCTTTGCCTGCTATTGCTACTTCCATCCGGATGTGGGCAGCGTCATCAACATCCCCTTCTTCAATGTGGAATGGGATCTGGGCATCTTCTATATCCCGCTGCTGGCGCTGACGGTGTTGTTCATGGTCAATTCCGCGAACCTGCAGGACGGCCTGGACGGCATCCTGTCCTCTGTGACAGCGGTGGGCTCCATCGGCTGGGCGGGCATCGCGCTGATCGCCGCGTCTGCCGTGACCGCCTTCCTGAACGGCGGCTCCTTCGGCCTGGGCATGACCAATGGCCTGCTCGCCGGCACGGATGAGGCCCTCCGCGGCTATGTTGCCAACTTCCAGACCATCGCGGTCTTTGCACTGGCGCTGTGCGGCGCGTGCATCGGCTTCCTGCGCTTCAACCATTACCCCGCCACGGTCTTCATGGGTGATACCGGCTCCATGTTCATCGGCGGCGCGGTGGTCGGTATGGCGATGCTGCTGCGTCAGCCCTTCCTGCTGCTGCTGATCACCTTCACCATGGTCATGTCCAGCGTGAGCGTCATCCTGCAGCGGTATTACTACAAGCTGACCCGCAAGCTCACCGGCACGCCCAAGCGTCTGTTCAAAATGTCGCCCATCCACCACCATTTCGAGATGTGCGGCATGAAGGAAACGCAGATCGTGTGGATGTACGCCGGTGTGACGCTGGTGCTCAGCGCCATCGCGGTGCTGTCCATCCTGCTGTAAGCACGGAGGCGACCGAAGGTTTCCAAAGGGCGAGCGGAAAGCCCTTTGGCCGCTTCAAAAGAAGCGGAATACGGATTCCGAAATATGCAAGTACAATGGAGGCGCATCTGCATGCGCAACATGGAGCGTTATGCAAATAAGACCGTCCTCGTTGTGGGCATGGCCCGCAGTGGTGTGGCGGCGGCGCGTCTGCTGAATAAGGCAGGCGCGAAGGTGATCGTCAACGACAGCAAGACGGCGGAACAGCTGGGCGATGCGCTTTGCCCCCTTCAGGGCCTGGACATCACCTATGCCCTGGGCCAGCCCACAGCGGCGTGCCTGGACGGCATCGACGTTATGGTCATCAGCCCCGGCATCCCGGATACGGCGGGCTTCGTCGTCCAGGCGAAGGGACAGGGGATCTACGTCACCGGCGAGCTGGAGCTGGCCTATCAGCTGTCCTCCGGGGAGATGGTGGCCATCACCGGCACCAATGGCAAGACGACCACTGTGACCCTCCTGGGCGAGATCTTCCGCAATGCCGGACGCACCACCCATGTGGTGGGCAATATCGGCTATCCCTACAGCGCGGCAGGCTTCGACAGCACCGATGCGGACATGTTCGTCTGCGAGGTGTCCTCCTTCCAGATGGAAACGGCGGAGACCTTCCACACCCATTGCGGCGCGCTGCTGAACATCACCGAGGATCACCTCAACCGTCACGGCACGATGGAGAACTACGCGCAGACCAAGATGCGCATGTTCCGGAACATGACGGCGGACGATGCGGCGGTCTTCAACGCGGATGATCCGGCCCTTGCGCCCTATATCCCCCAGGTGAAGGCACGCGTGCTGCTTTTCTCCCGCAAGACGGAGGTCGAAAACGGCGCGTTCGTGCGCGGCGGCGTCATCATGACCCGCATCGACGGGGTCGAAACGGCTGTGTGTCCGGCGGACGAGGTATACATCCCCGGCCCGCATAATCTGGAGAATGCCCTGGCTGCCACCTGTATGGCTGCTTTCTGCGGCATTCCGGCGGAAGTCATCGCCCATACGCTGCGCACCTTCCGCGGCGTGGAGCATCGCATTGAGTTCGTCCGCGAGCTGGAGGGCGTGCGCTACATCAACGACTCCAAGGGCACGAATGTGGATTCCACCATCAAGGCTATCCAGACCATGGATCGCCCCACGGCCATCATCCTCGGCGGATACGACAAGCATTGCGACTTCACCCCCATGGTGAAGGAAATGCTGAACAGCCCCTGCATCCGCGAGGCGGTGCTGATCGGCGTGACGGCGGATCAGATCGAACGCCAGTGCCGCGAGAACGGCTTCACGGCCATCCACCGGGCGGACAGCCTTGACGATGCGCTCCGGCAGAGCCGCGCCCTGGCCTGCGACGGCTGGAACGTCCTGCTCAGCCCGGCCTGCGCTTCCTTCGATATGTTTCCGGATTATGAGGCGCGGGGCCGCATCTTCAAGGAACTGGTCCATGCATTGACATAACGCCGCTGAAATGGCGTGCGCGATTTCCCCGAAAGGAGCAGACATGCCCGGACAGGAAAGCGCACCAAAGAGGCTCACAAAGATACTCACGCGCAGACGCAATCCTGTGGACGGCAGCCTGATCACCATCATGGTGATGCTGCTGCTCGCGGGATTGCTGGTTCTGTTTTCAGCGACTTATTACAGCGCGGCGGAAAAGCCGTACTCCGAGGTGCTCAAGCAGCTGCTGGGCGTGGCGCTGGGCACAGCGGCATGCATCATCACCAGCCGCATCCCGTATCGCTTCTGGCGGCAGGGATGGGTCGTCGCGGCGGGGCTTGGACTGTCCGCGGTGCTGTTGGTGCTCGTCATCATTCCGGGCGTAGGCGTGTACATCAATGGCTCGCGCCGGTGGCTGAGCGTTGGCGGATTGTCCTTCCAGCCGTCGGAGCTGGCGAAATTCGCCATCGTGCTCTATATGGCGCGGACGCTCTCCAGCGTTGGGCCGCGGATCAAGCACCTGTGGACGGGCATCGTGCCGGTGCTGATTGTGCCGGGACTGACCTTCCTGCTCATCCTGGAGCAGCCGAACCTCTCCACCGCCGGTTCCATCATGATCGTCGCGCTGATCCTGATCATCATGGCCGGGGCGAAATGGCGGCATATCCTGCTGATGCTCGCCGGAGGGCTGACCGTGGGCGCGTATTACGCCTGGTCGGAGCCCTACCGCAGACGGCGCCTGCTGTCCTTCCGGAACCCTTTTGCGATGATGAGCGATGAGGGCTACCAGCTCAGCCAGTCGCTGATTGCGTTTGGCTCCGGCGGCGTGTTCGGCATGGGGCTGGGGCAGGGAAGGCAGAAATACGCCTATCTGCCCTATCCGGAGAGTGATTTCATCTTCGCCATCGTCGGCGAGGACTTCGGCCTCCTGGGCTGCCTGGCAGTCATCGCGCTCTTTGTGGCGCTGATGGTGGCAGGCTACCGCGTGGCCATCACCTGCCGGGACAAATTCGGCATGCTGCTGGCGGCAGGCATCACGTCCTCCATCACCGTGCAGGCCTTCCTGAATATGGGCGTGGTGGTGGGCCTCCTGCCGACGACGGGTCTGCCCCTGCCTTTCTTTTCCGCCGGCGGCACCAGCATCACCATCACCATGGCGGCCATGGGCGTGCTGATGAACATCTCCCGCACGGCCGGGAAAATGGACTGCTGACACGCACCGCATGCCGCCGCGGACATACGCTGTACCATCCGCAGTGGAGGTGGAGCGTATGGAATTAGTCGTGCAGGGCGGACGGCGCCTCGAGGGGAGCCTGCGCGTGGACGGCGCAAAGAATGCCGTGCTGCCGATTCTGGCGGCATGCGTCCTGACGGAGGAGCCCGTATCCCTGTCCCATGTGCCGGACATCCTGGATGTGCGCCGCATGGCGGAGATCCTGGGCGTGCTGGGCTGCAGGATCGATCGCGGCGCAGGCGAAATGACCGTATGCGCCCGGGAGATCAGCCGCAGCGATATGCCCGATCAGCTCTCCAAGCAAATCCGGTCGTCCATTTTCCTGCTCGGGCCGATCCTGTCGCGCTTCCGCCAGGCGACGGTTACATATCCGGGCGGCTGCGAGATCGGCCTGCGCCCCATCGACCTGCATCTGGCCGGTCTGCGGGCGCTGGGCGTGGATGTGCAGGAGGCCGGCGGCGTTATCCATTGCGATGGCGCGAACATGCATGCCGGCGAGGTGCATCTGGATTACCCCTCGGTCGGCGCGACGGAGAATGTCATCATGGCCGCCGCGACCCTGCCAGGGACGACCGTCATCCACAATGCCGCCCGCGAGCCGGAGATCGTCGACCTGTGTGCCTTCCTGACGGCGATGGGTGCGCAGATCAGCGGTGCCGGAAGCGCATCGGTGCGGGTCGAGGGCGTCCAAAGGCTGCACGGCGTGTCCTATGTGCCCATGGCGGACCGCATCGTCGCCGGAACGCTCTTGTGCGCGGCGGCCATCACGGGCGGCGAGGTCGAATTGACCAGAGCGCCCGTGGGCGTGATGCATGCCGTCTGCGCCAAACTGCGCGAAATGGGCTGCACCCTGGCGGAAACGGCGGACACCATCCGACTGAATGCCCCGCTACGCCTGTCAGCCTTTCCGCTGCTGCAGACGCAGCCCCATCCGGGCTTCCCGACGGATATGCAGGCACAGATGATGGCTGTTTTGTCCGTCGCGGAAGGAACCGGCGTGATCGTGGAGAATGTATTCGAAAACCGCTTCAGCCACGCGGGCGACTTGAACCGCATGGGCGCGCGCATCCTCTGTTCAGGGCGGACGGCGATCGTCCGCGGGGTGGAGCGGCTGCAGGGCGCACGGGTGACGGCGCGCGATCTTCGCGGCGGCGCAGCGCTGGTGCTGGCCGGGCTGCAGGCGCAGGGCGAGACCGTCATCGACCATGCGGAACTGATCGACCGCGGCTATGACCGCCTGGAGGATCAGCTGGGACGCCTGGGCGCGGACATCGTTCGCAGACAGGCGGAAACGTGAGAAAAACAGACCGTCCGCCGGAGGGAAAAACGCAGCCTCCGGCGCACGGCAGAGGGAGATGAAGACCATGGATGAGCGCAGATGGAACACGGGCAGCCAGCCCGCAGCGGGCAATCCGCTCCATGAGGAATCTCCCTTTGAAGAGCCGGAACAGGCGCCGGAATTGCGGGAGAAACGATCGGAAAACCTGTATAGCCGGGATGAGCCGTTCTGGAACCGCGTCATCGATGAAAATGACGATGGCCGCGAGATGCGCCGGGACGAGAACTACTGGAATCACCCGGATGTGCTGGATGAGGAGTGCCTGCTGACCGTCCACAGTGAGACCGGCCTGCAGAAGCTGCGCAAATTCCTGGGCAGCGGCGCGGTGAAGCGCTTCGTCGCCATCGTGGCGGTGCTGCTCGCCGTCGCGGTCATCCTCTACAGTGCGCTGTTCCAGGTCAGGACCATCAGCGTGACCGGCAATACCACCATCGCGGCGGAGGAGATCATCCGCCTGTCCGGGCTGAAGGTTGGCCAGAGCTCCATGACCATCGATGATGAGAAGGTCATGCGCAAGATCGAGAGCAACCGCTACCTGCGCTGTACGCTGGTGGATGTCCAGTGGGACGCGGTCACCATCCACGTCCGCGAAAGGACGCCTGCGGTGTATATCAACCACAACGGCATGGTCATCGTGCTGGACAACAAGGGCTTTGTGCTGGAGGAATCGCTGAGCACGGCGGTCGCCTCGGATGCGCTGGTCAAGGTCGTCGGGCTGGATGTGCGCCGCTGCACCCTGGGGCAGCAGATCGCGCTGAATTCCGCCGCCCAGCTGGAGGCGTATACGCAGGTGCTGGTGGAGCTCAAGGCGATGAAGGGCATCGCGCTGCTCAGTGAATTGGATATGACCAGCATGGACAGCATATACCTTGCCACGCGCGACGGTTTCTACGTCCGCCTCGGCAGCGCGGACAAGCTTCACGAGAAGCTCCGTGCGTTCATGATCACGCGCGAGAAGGTGCTGGAAATGGGCTATGCGGAAGGCACCATCGACGTCACCGATCCCGGCCGCCCGACCTATTCCCCCTGACGGCAGGCAGAATTCTCCGCTTTGCGGCGCGAAATGTGTAACAAAATGCGGACATTTCCCCGTAAAAACCGGAAAATGCTTGCAATCCAGCGGAAAAGTGATTATAATGGAAGATGGTATAGTGGATAGTGGCTCCTCATGCCGTGATGGTCACGGGAGCCTGCCTATTAAAGATACGGCGGACGGGCCGTCCGCATCAGAAATGGTTTCCTGACCATCCCTGCGCATATGCCGGGGCGCTGCGGAAGCCGGAAAACAGGGGGTATGATTGCAATATGAAGACCACGGTAACGAGCCTCGATTTCGGGACGAGCAAGATCGTGACCCTGGTTGCCGAAAACAGCGGCGCTCAGCGCTGTGATATCGTGGGCGCGGGGATCGTGTCCTACAACGGCTTCCTTGAGGATGGCTGGAATGACCCGGCCGAGATCGATGACCGCATCCGCGAGGCGATCTCCCAGGCGGAGGAGCAGAGCCATCATAAGATCCGCGAGGTCAATATCGGCGTGCCCGGCGCCTTCACCAAGGTGTATGTCACCGAGGCGCGCGTGTCCCTGACCGGTGCGGATCCCCATGTGACCGCCGGCGATGTGCGTGCGATCTTCAAGAAGGCGACGGAGAATCTCGGCCTGGAGAATCTGCCGGGCGAGATCATCCATTCCAGCCCGGCGTGGTTCCGTGTGGATGACGGCAAGAAGACGCTCGAGCCCGTTGGCCTCAAGGGCCGCGAGCTGACCGCGCTGATCTCCTTCGTCATCGGCAACCGCTTCTTCCTGGATGATGTCACCACCCGCCTGCGCAATATGGACATCAAGCCCAAGCACTTCTTCTCCACCCCCGCGGGCGAGGCGATGCTCTATCTGCCTGAAGAGGACCGCGACCGCACGGCCGTCCTGATCGATATCGGCTATCTGAACACCGAGGTCATGGCGGTGGAGGGCGACGCGCTCATCTTCCACAAGTGCATCGACATCGGCGGCGGCCATATCGCGGCGGATCTGTCCGAACAGCTGGATATCTCCTTCAAAAATGCGGAGGAGAAGATCAAGCAGCCCTTCGTCTATTCCATGTCCGCCTCCGCGGAGACGTATGAGATCCCCGCGATGAACGATCAGCCGGCGCGCTCCTTCACCCGCGATGAGGTGGCCCCCATCATCACCGCCCGCGTGGATGAGATCGCGGCGGAGATCAAGAAGGCACTGGAGGAATCCGGCGTGAAGCTGGGCAACTGGTCCAATGTGTACCTGACCGGCGGCGGCGTGGCGTTCAACCGCGGCGGCAAGGATTACCTCAGCTCCAAGCTGGGCCGTCCCGTCCGCGAGACGCCCAAGCGCACTGTCAAGATGTCCAGCCCGATCTACTCCTCCACCATGGGCCTGATGGATCTGATCATCGACACCATGGAGCAGCAGCGTCAGCCTGCCAGCGGCGTGGCCGGCAAGCTGGGCGAGTTCTTCAAGTCCCTGGTGGGCGGCTGAGTGGCCGACGGTTCCCTGCTTGAACAAACAGAAATAATACCATTACCTGTGATATAGGGGGATGCAAACGTGATTGAGTTCCAGAATGATCAGATGACCAGCAACTACGCTTCCATCAAGGTCGTTGGCTGCGGCGGCGGCGGCGGAAATGCCGTCAACCGCATGGTGCAGGCCGGCCTGAAGGGCGTTGAGTTCATCGCTGTCAATACCGACATGCAGGCGCTGCAGATGAGCGGCGCGCATACCAAGATCCAGATCGGCGACAAGGTCACCAAGGGCCTGGGCGCCGGTGCAGTGCCTGAGGTGGGCCGCCGCAGCGCGGAGGAATCCCGCGAGGAGATCGCAGCGGCGCTCAAGGGTGCTGACCTGGTGTTTGTCACCGCCGGTATGGGCGGCGGCACCGGCACTGGCTGCGCGCCCGTCGTGGCGGAGATCGCCCGTGAGCAGGGTGCGCTGACCATCGCTGTGGTCACCAAGCCCTTCTCCTTCGAAGGCAAGCAGCGTATGCGCAATGCTGAGGCCGGCATCAATGACCTGAAGCAGCGCGTGGATACCCTCGTGGTCATCCCCAACGACCGCCTGCTGCAGGTGGTGTCCAAGGGCACCAGCATGGTCGAGGCCTTCGGTATCGCCGATGACGTCCTCCGCCAGGGCATCCAGGGCATTTCCGACCTGATCGCGCTGCCCGCTCTCATCAACCTGGACTTTGCCGACGTCAAGACCGTCATGGAGTCCGGCGGCATGGCGCATATGGGCATCGGCTATGGCGATGGCGAGAACAAGATGGTCCAGGCCGCCAAGAACGCCATCTCCAGCCCCATGCTCGAGACCAGCATCGACGGCGCGCGCGCTGTGCTGATCAACATCACCGGCGGTGCGGACATCTCCATCATCGAGATCAACGAGGCAGCCAACCTCATCATGGAGTCCGCCGATCCCGAGGCGAACATCATCTTCGGTGCGGGCATCGATGAGTCCATGGGCGACCAGGTGCGCATCACCGTCATCGCCACCGGCTTCGAGAAGACGCCCTTCCCGCCCCGTGATCCGGTGAAGAAGGCCCGTGACATCGAGCGTGAGCGCCTGTACGGCTCCACCTACACCGGCAGCTTCGGCGCGTATGCCGGCAATGCGGATTTCGCCGCTGATGCGCCCACTTATGCGCAGCCTGCGGTGGACTACACCCGTCCCTCCATGGGCGTGCCGACCCCTGCGGCGCCTCAGCAGCCCCAGACCTTCCAGCAGCCCGTGCAGCCTCAGGTGTCCCAGAACACCAACCCCTATGCCAATTTCGGCCAGCAGGCCTATCAGACGGGCTTCACCGCGCCCCAGCAGCCTGCCCAGCCCATGATGGGCGGCAGCACTGGCCCCATGGCGCCCCAGCAGCCCGTGCAGCAGCCCCAGCAGGACAGCCGCGGCGTGCCGGTCTGGATGAAGAAGCGCAATAGCTGATCCTTGATAAGTGCAGGTGTGTTCCCATGTGGGGACACCCTGCCTTTTTTTGCAGCCGAAATTCGAAAAAAACGGGAGATGAAAGGGAAGTGAAAGGGAAATGAAAGGAATGAAGAGCGCGCTCCTGCTCCTGCTCTGCCTGCTGATGGCCTGTCCCGTCTTCGCGGAGGATGCCCCCACCCCGACCCCGAATTCTGTCGTCGAAGGCGGATACACTGCGCCGGTCACCCCGACGCCCGTCCCCACGCCGGAACCGCCGCCCCTGCGCGACGATCCGCTCCTCCAGCATGCGGTGGAACTGGCCAGTCGCATCGACATGCTTGCGGAGGATGACACCTACCGCCTGCAGTTTTTCGGCGCCTATGCGGAAACGGTCAAGACCCTGTCCTACGGCGCGCATATTCGGCCGTCCGCAGCGTATGAGCTGCCCGGCCAGGCGCTGATGGACGCGCTCAATGCCGGTGCGGATGCGGACAATGCCATCGACTTCACCCGATATGAATTCCGCAGCGACCTGATGAACGAGCTGCTCGAGGTGCTCTGGGGACGTCGCGAAAGCACCGAATTGAGCTGCCTGATGGAGCTGGCGCGCAGCAAGTATTTCACCCTCGATGCGGCGGATGGCTGCGGCGTCATGATCCTTCTGTATGAGGAGGCCGCGCCTGTGGGCATCACCTGGGTCAGCGATGGCGGCTGCGTGTGCATGTCGGCGTTCTTCCTGCCCGATGAGATCCTCGCAGCCGCGCAGGATGCATCTGCCGTGTCAGCCTGGTTCACCGGAGTGGGCATGCCGACCGTGACCTTCCAGGAGGTGCCGCTGACATGAAGAGGATCCTGACTTTTCTCCTGGCGCTGCTGCTCCTGCTGCCCATCGCCTGCGCGGAGGACGCTTCCCCCCGCGGCGGTGCGGACATGACCTATGCCCGGGTGGCCACGGCCATGCTGACCGTGCGTGAGCGCGTCATGGGGGACTACATGGACGTCAAGCAGATCCCGGAGGACGCCAAAACCACCGTGCGCACCTGGGCGCAGGGCATCACCGATGCGCCCCGCCTGGTGGTCCAGCTGGACATCGATAACTGGTCGACCATGGCGGAAACGCGCGCCATGTACGCCTACAAACCCGAAGTCATCAGCATGGAGGGGCAGAGCAACGCCCTCCTGACCTTGTGGATGACCATGCTCTATTCCGTCGGTGCGGAAGGAACGCTCACCGACCTGGATGCCGAGGGCATCAGCACGCTCAACAGCTACATCAACACGCAGATGCTCTATGCTGATCAGGGCCGCGCGGGCTACGCGATGTACATCGTCCTGTATGATGACGCCACGCCCGTCGTGCTCATGGTGTCCGCCGAGAATGGCGTCGTGTCCGTCCTGAGCAAGTTCCTGCCCAGCGCCAAGCTCGCCAAATGCCAGAATTACGGCCAGGTGGCGCTCTGGCTGATGAAGTGCGGCACGCCCATCTCCTGCTGGGAAATCAAACCGGAATAAGCAAAATCAAAAACGTCGCAGTGCGCGGCCCCATGGGATGCAAGTGCATCCTGCGAGACCGTTCCTGCGGCTTTTTTTGCTGCGGCTCATTCCGCAAAAAGGGAGACCGGGCGCTCCGGCGCGGCATCGTCAGTCCGGCGGAACAGCCCCTGCAGCCAGTTCGTCAGCGCGTTGGGACGTTCCACTCTCGCCACCTGGACGCTCTGCGCGCCCTCCAGCAGGATGCCGTTGTCCAGCAATTCCGCATGCACGGGGATGACGCGGTAGGTGTACGTCACGCCCTCGCGCGCACGTTCATCGGTGTAGGTGAGGGTCTGCCCGGCCTCGGCGCGCATCTCCGTCAGGATGAAGCTCTCGCCCGCGGCATCCCGCTGGACGCGGTAGACCGCCGCATCGCTGGCCGTGATGACAAGCCGCGGCTGACCATCGTCATCATGGGTGACATAGAACGAGCGCGTGGACGCGGGAGGCTGCCATACGTCGGATTTCTTCGTGGGCTGCGTGCCGCTGACGAAGATCTCCTTCACCTTGTAGGCCTCCGGCGTCAGTGAGGACGCCAGCATCGCTTCGCCGCGCCATTCGATGGCCTTTTTGTCCAGCGTGACGGTCACCAGCCCGTCCGGCTTGGTGAAGGACGGCTTGCTCCTGCCGGTGTAGTACGCCTTGAGGAAATTCCGCGCCAGTGAGGCTGGATTCGTGCCGCCGGACACGCTGTTGGACAGCCGGTGCGTGTCGTCCGGCTCGTCATAGCCCATCCACACCGCCACGGAAAGCTCGGCGGTGTAAGCGCTCATCCAGGCGTCGCGGTTGCCGCCGCCCACCATGTTGACCGTGCCGGTCTTGCCAGCCACAGGGACGCCCACAGCGTTCAGCCGCGTGCCCGTGCCGGAGGTGATGACGGTGCGCATCAGGTCGGTCAGGAGGTAGGCATTTTGAGGGCTGAGGACGCGGTTGCCGCCATCCTGATGCTGGTAGACTACCGCACCGCTGCGGTCTGTGATACGCTCGATGAAATACGGCGCGTAGAAGGTGCCGCCGTTGGCAAAGGGGGCGTATGCGGCCGCCATCTGCACGGGTGATGCGCCGTAGGTCATGCTGCCCAGCGAGAGCGAGAGGTTCCAGTCGCGGTCATCCAGCTCGATGCCCACCGCGGTCAGGTATCGCCGGGCGGACGCCACGCCGATGGACTCGATCACCTTCACCGCCGGGATGTTCAGGCTGCTTTTCAGCGCAGAACGCACAGTGACGTTGCCGTAGTACGCATTGCCGGCGTTGCGCGGCGTATAGCTGCCGAAGGAGGTTGGCTCATCGAGGATGACCGAGGCCGCCGTCCATCCGGCGTATTGGATCGCCGGCGCGTAGACCGCCAGCGGCTTGATGGCGCTGCCCGGCTGGCGGCGGAGTTTCGTGGCGCGGTTCAGGCCGCGGCGCGTTTCGTAGGTGCGTCCGCCGACGATGGCCCGGACGGCGCCGGTGGCGGTGTCCACCGCAGCTGCAGCGGCCTGCACGGGCGTGCCGTCTTTCGCGTTGGCCGGGAAGACATTGCTGACCGTGAACTGCTCGTCCAGCAGGGTCTGCATGGCAGGATCGAGCGTCGTGTCGATGCGGTATCCGCCGGCCAGCAGCATTTCCGCCGATACGTCCAGCTGAAGCTCGGCTTCGTCCAGCACCGCATCCACGAACCAGCCGTATTCCGTCTGCACTGCCGATGCTCGCCGGGGCGTGAGCTCCTCGGAAAGCGCCGCGTCGTAGTCTGCCTGGGTCAGCATGCCCTCTGCGCGCATGACGGAGAGAATGTACTCGCGCCGCTCGCGGTTGTTGTCCTCGGACGCCTGGATGCTGTAGGCGGAGGGTGCCTTGATGGCGGCGGCCAGCGCGGTGGCCTGGGCAGGGGAGAGGTCAGCTGCCTCCACCCCGAAGGTCACTTCCGCCGCGGCCTGCAGGCCGTATGCACCCTGACCGAAGTAGATGTAGTTCAGGTACAGATCGAGGATCTCGTCCTTGGTGTAGGCGGCTTCCAGCTGCACCGCCAGCCAGATCTCCTCCAGCTTGCGGGCGATGGTCTTCTGGCTGGACAGGTGGGAGAGCTTCACCAGCTGCTGGGTGATGGTAGATGCGCCCTGATCGAATCCGCCGCTGCGCACGTTGGACACCACTGCGCCGAGGATGCGCGTCACGTCGAAGCCGGGATGCTTGTAGAAGCGCAGATCCTCCGCCGCCAGAAAGGCATTGCGCACATGCGCTGGAAGCGCCGATGTGTCGATCACCGTGCGGTTCTCGCGCCCCACCAGCGTGGTGATATACTGCCCGTCGCGGTCATACAGCGCGCCGGATTGCGCCAGATTCGTCAGCTTCGCCGGATCCAGCCGCTGCCACGCGGCCACGTTGAAATACCCGTACCCCCATATCGCGACGCATAGCAGCACCACCGCCGCGATCAGCCAGCAGACCGGCTGGATCCATCGACGCATGCCCATCTCATCACCCTCCTTGCGCTTCATCGTCCCCGGAAATGATGGCGTTCATGCATTTTCCACCTGAAAAACGAAAAAACTGGGCTGAAATACGGAAATGGAAACGTTTTCAATTCATTTTGGGACTGTTCAAACGGGTGAAAATTAGGTATAATAATAGATAGCTTCGGCGGGCTCTTTTTGCCTGCCATCAAATATCTGGAGGGACACGATGAAAAAGCTGCTCAGCATGGTGCTGGCGCTGATCCTCGTCGGTGGGCTGTTCTGCGGCGCTTATGCCGAGACGGCGTTCACCATGGCCGGTTATGACCATGAGGATACGGGCCGCGTTTGGACCGACAACCTCTTCTTCCAGCGGATGGAAGAAAAAACGGGCATCCACTTCGACTTGACGCAGTATACCACGTCCGCAGCATGGCAGAAGGCCAAGGCGGATATGCTCGCGGGCACGGCGGAACTGCCCGATGCGCTCTTCAAGGCTGATCTGACCACCGCAGAGACCACCGCGCTGCTGCAGGCGGGGAAGATCATCGACCTGAAGCCGTATCTGGAGGAATATGCGCCGAACCTGTGGGCGCTGCTCCAGCAGAATGAGCCCTGGCTGGAGGCCATCACCCTGCCCACGGGCGAGATCGCTGCGCTGCCCGCTATTGACGAGCTGCAGTTCAACAACGCCATGTGGATCAACAAGACCTGGCTGGCGAAGGCCGGTCTGGACATGCCCACCACCGCTGATGAGCTGACGGAGGTGCTGCGCGTCTTCCGCGATAAGGACATGAACGGCAACGGTAAGAAGAACGACGAGGTGCCGCTGACCTTCTCCAGCATGTGGGACCTGCGCTTCCTGGCGCATGCGTTCGGCATCAACGCCAATGATTACTATGTCACTATGGATGATGACGGCACTGTGCGCGAGATCCTCACCGCGGAGGAGAACCGCACCTTCCTGACCTGGCTGCATCAGCTGTGGGAGGAAGATCTGCTGGACGACACCGGCTTCAGCGGCCTGCGCAGCCTGAACGTTAACACCGATAAGGACGCGGAGATCGTCTACGGCGTGATGTTCTCCTCCACGCCTGCGGAGCTGGTGCCCACATCCGCCCTGCGCGATTATGTCCTGCTCGATCCCCTGGTGTATGAGGGCAAGCAGGTCTACCGCGACCTGACGGGCGATGTCATCCGCGGCACGTTCGCCATCACCTCCGCCTGCGCCGATCCTGCGACGCTCCTGACCTGGGTGGACTTCCTCTATACCGAGGAGGGCTTCATCCTGGCTGAGGCAGGCGCCGCTGGTGAGGAATTCACCTGGAATGACGACGGCACCTGGCTCTGGGAGGCCTCCGGCAGCACGCAGCTGTCCGCCTACCTGGCGGAGTCGACCATGCGCTCCGGCATCACCATGCCCGGCTATGCGTCGATCCCGTTCCAGCAGAAGATCGACGATGCCTCTACCGCCCATGTGGTGGAGCAGCTGCTTCGCCTGAGATCCATTGACAGCCTGCCGTATCCGCTGGTCTACCTGACCGAAGATCAGCAGACCCGCCTGGCTGAACTGATCTGGGACATCGGCAAGTATGCCGAGCAGCAGATGGTCTGGTTTGTGACCGGCGATGTCGCCCTCACCGATGATACCTGGCAGGAATTCTGCGCGCAGGTCAAGCACCTGGGTGTGGATGAAATGGTCGCCATCCTGCAGACGGCGGCGAACGAACAGCAATAATGGCATATCTTTGCGGATAAAGAATGGAAGGACGGAAAGACACGATGAATCAGTACGCCAATATGATCCGTAACCTCAAATCCCCCGAGGGGTCTCAGCGCCTGATGCACCTTTACGGCGACCGGGACGGCATGCTCCTGGAGCAGACTGGCCGCTACACCTGGATCCTCAAACGCCATGAGGAGCTCTTCCATGAGGAGGAGAAGGAAGTCGTGCTCATCAGCGCGCCCGGTCGTACCGAGATCGGTGGCAACCACACGGATCACAACCGCGGCCGTGTGCTGGCTGCGGCCATTAACCTGGATACCCTGTCCGCCGTGTCCGCCCGTGACGATATGGAGGTCCATGTCTACTCCGACGGCTATCCGCCCCTGACCATCGACCTGAACGACCTGTCCGTGGTCGAGAGCGAAAAGGGCAGCACCGCTGCGCTGATCCGCGGCGTCGCGGCGCGCATGAAGGAGCTGGGCTACAAGATCGGCGGCTTCAATGCCGCTGTGACGTCCTCCGTGGCATCCGGTTCCGGCCTGTCCTCCTCCGCTGCGTTCGAGGTCATGACCTGCGCCATCCTCGATCAGCTCTACAACGGCTACACCATCGATTTCATCACCCGCGCCAAGATCGCCCAGTATGCGGAAAACGTGTATTTCGGCAAACCCTCCGGCCTGCTGGATCAGATGGCGTCCTCCGCGGGCGGCCTGGTCACGGTGGACTTCCGCAATGAGGATCCCGAGGTCCGCGCGATGTCCTTCGATTTCGCCAAGTATGGCTATGCGCTGGTGGTCGTGGCCACGGGCGGATCCCATGCCGACCTGACGGACGATTATGCTGCCATCCCTGCGGAAATGAAGGAAGTCGCCGCCTGCTTCGGCGAACCCTACCTGCGCCGCATCCGCCCGGAGGAATTCTACCAGGCGCTGCCCAAGCTCCGCGGCAAGGTCAGCGACCGTGCGCTGCTGCGTGCGATGCACTTCTTCGAAGAGGACGAGCGCGTCGTGCGCCAGGTGTCCGCGCTGGATCGCGCCGACCTGTTCGCCTTCATGTGGGAGATCATCTGCTCCGGCCGTTCCTCCTATATGTACCTGCAGAACGTGTATGTCAGCAAGGAAGACCAGAGCCTGGCGCTGGCGCTCTCCCTGGCGGAGCATATGCTGGTGGACAAGGATGGCGCATGGCGCATCCACGGCGGCGGATTTGCCGGCACCACGCTGAATTTCGTCCCCACCGCCCAGCTGCAGTCCTTCATCGGCACCATGGAGGCCGCCTTCGGTGAGCATTGCTGCCATGTGCTGGACATCCGTCCGGAAGGCCCCGCTGTGGTCAAGCTCTAAGGCATGTATTGACAGATCAAGCCGCCTGTGCTATCATAAATGCGCAGGCGGCTTTCGTCTGTATACAATCGCACAAGTCACTTGAAAGCTTCTTCGGGGCAGGGTGAAAGTCCCTACCGGCGGTATAGCCCGCGAACGAGCTTCGCCTGATTTTTCCGGCGGAGGTCGCTGATTCGGTTCGATTCCGAAGCCGACAGTATAGTCTGGATGAGAGAAGGAAGCGGCATAACAAGCGCATCCCCAGGATGCACCGAGCTGCCCCCTTGGAGCGAACGAGCTTCAGGGGGCTGTGTGCATTTTTTGAAGGAGGCTTGCTGCCATGTCCACCCGCAAGAACAAGGTGCTCTCGACCCAGAACATGACCCGGATCGCCATCCTCGGCGCCATCTCCGCCGTCCTCTTCATGTGGCCGGAGATCACCATCATCCCTCCCTTTTACAAGCTGGATTTCAGCACGCTGCCGGTGCTGCTGGGCGCATTCTCGATGGGCATCGGCCCGGGTGTGTTCATCGTCGCCATCAAGGACCTCATCGGCCTGACCCACAGCGGAACGGCCTGTGTGGGCGAGCTGGCGGATTTCATCATGACTTGCGCCATGCTGATCCCCGCCGCATGGATCTACCGCCGGAACAAGAGCCGCAAGGGCGCGCTCATCAGCCTGGCGGTGGGCTCGGTGGCGATGATCATCGTCGCCGCGCTGGTGAATGCCTTCCTGCTTTTCCCCGCGCTGACCAAGAGCGTCCCGTCGTTCGAGTTCATCCTGACCGCGACGCTGCCCTTCAACGTGCTGAAGGCTGTCGTCATCAGCGCCATCACCTACTTCGTGTATAAGCCGCTGTCGCCCTTCCTGCATGGAAGACGCTGACAAAAGGAGTCCGACATATGCTGACGAATTCTCCCACTGAGACCCGCGACCTCGGCCGCCGCCTGGCTGAAATGCTCCGTCCGGGCGATGTGCTACTGCTCTGGGGCGACCTGGGTGCAGGCAAGAGCGAAATGACCCGTGGCATCGCCGAAGGGCTGGGCGTCACGAGCCCTGTCACCAGCCCGTCCTTCACCATCCTGAATGTGTATGATGAGGGCAGCATCCCCCTGTACCATTTCGACTGGTACCGGCTCAACAGCGTGGATGAGTTGTACGAAATGGGCATGGATGAATACTTGGGCGGTGACGGCATTGCAGTGGTGGAATGGCCGAGCCAGTGCCCGGAGGCCATCCCGGAGAGCCATCTGGCCATACGCCTGACGCCCGTGGGCGACAATGCGCGCGATGTGCGCATCACCCCTATGGGGAGCTTCCGCCACCTGCCGATCGAATAAGAAAGGGGAGCGATGACCCTGAAACTGCTTGCAATCGATACCTCCGGCCCCGTGTGCGGCGTGGCCGTGATGAAGGACGGCGCCATCGTCTATGAGGCGAGCGCCGTGAACCGCATGACCCATTCTGTCAACCTGCTGCCCATGATCGACGCTGCCTGCCAGTCCGCCGGACTGACCGTGGCGGATCTGGATCGCATCGGTGTGGTGGTCGGCCCCGGATCCTTCACCGGCGTGCGCATCGGCGTCAGCTCCGTCAAGGGCCTTGCGCATGCGCATCATACGCCCTGCGTGCCGGTGGATGCGCTGGAAGCCATGGCTGCCGGAGCAGGGGAGTTCCAGGGCGTGATCTGCCCCATTCAGGATGCCCGCGCTGGTCAGGTGTACGGCGCTGCGTTCACCGCTGGTGAAACGCGCCCTGTGCGCCTGCTGGACGATGCGCCCATCAAGCTGGAGGACTATGTCGAGCGCCTGAAGGCCATCGGCGACCGCTTCCTCTTCCTGGGGGACGGCATGCCCGTGCATCGTGCGCGCCTGACGGAGCTCCTGGGGGATGCAGCCGTGTTCGCCAAGCCCCAGCAGGCTTTCCTGCGCCCTGCGTCCGTGGCGTATCTGGCCTCCCTGACGGAGGACACCGTCGATTACCTCGCGCTGGAGCCGCTCTACCTGCGTGCGCCCAATGCCGCGCTGAACAAGAAGCTGATGGAGGGCCTGAACAATGCCCAGTGAGTGCATCATCCGTCGGATGACGTTGGCCGATGTGGATGGCGTGGCGGCGGTGGAAGCCGCGACCTTCCCGACCCCGTGGAGCCGGGATGCCTTCGCCAGCGAAATGAAGAATGTCGCAGCGCGTTACCTCGTGGCGGAACAGGAGGGCAAGATCATCGGCTATGCCGGTGCGTGGATCATCCTGGATGAGAGCCACATCACCAATATCGCCGTCCTCCAGGCGGAGCGCGGGAAGGGCATCGGCCGTGCGCTGACGTCCGGGCTCATGCAGTATCTCTCGAATCTGGGTGCGGCCTATGCCACCCTTGAGGTGCGCAAGTCCAACGAGGTCGCGCAGAACCTCTACAAGTCCCTCGGCTTCATCAAGCTGGGCGTGCGCAAGCGCTATTATGAGGACAACGATGAGGATGCGCTCATCATGGTCTGCGATCATATGCCCGAGGCGGATCCGGACTTTGAGGAAGCCGAAACCGTCCAAGAATGACATTCATTTGGAGCATCTGCCCTTCAAGGCGGGCATGTATGCTCCTTTTTTCGTTGGGATATTCGCCGCTGTGCCAGAAAAAATCCGCCAATTTGAAACTTTGCCGCCGAAAAGGCTTTCCTCAGCGCGCGGATTATGGTATAATGCATTATGTATGCACTTAGGGAAGATACGACCTTCCCCAAAAGGAGGCTGTTTCGGTGACGCTTCGGGAGTCTGCACCGATGGAGGAAAACCGTGCGCGGATGCTCAATCCGCTCCAGCTGGCCTATGTGGGCGATGCTGTGTGGGAGCTGCTCATCCGCTGCCGCGTGATCTATAAGGGGCGCAGCGCAAGGCATGTCCACAAGGATGCCGTGGCCTGCGTGAACGCCCATGCCCAGGCGGTGGCCCTGCGGAAGATCGAATCCGCGCTGACTGAGGCCGAGGCGGACGTCGCCCGCAGAGGGCGCAATGCCCATGCCCATCATCCCGCGCCGAAAAATCAGGATGCGGCGGACTACCGCGCCGCGACCGCGCTGGAGGCGCTGGTGGGGTATCTGTATCTGACCGGACAGGAAGAAAGGCTGCTGACCTTGGTGCGCCGCAGCCAGGAGGAGGACGCAAATGCCCAGGAGTGAAATGAAGGCGGCGCTGATCCGCCATACCCTCAGCCCCGAGGAAGTGGTGGCGCTGGGCGCCCGCCTGTGCTATTCCAAGGCACGGGTGGATGACCTGCTTGAGCGGGTGGAAGCGCGCGACCAGACTGAATTCGTCCACCGCATCATGAGCATGGGGCATGATTCTGTGCTGGAGCATGCCACGTTCACCTTCGGCATCGAGGGCGTCAGCCGCGTGCTGCTGGCGCAGATCACTCGCCACCGCATGGCCAGCTTCAGCGTGCAGAGCCAGCGCTATGTCAGCTATGAGAGCGGCTTTGGCTATATCGTCCCGCCGAAGATCGAGGCGCTGGGCGAGGAGGCCGCGGCCGAATTCTGCCGCCAGATGGATACCATGCATCAGTGGTATACGCAGTGGCAGGAAAAGCTCGGCACGGGCGAGGGCGGCAACGAAGATGCGCGCTTTGTGCTCCCCGGTGCATGCGAAACGCGCATGATGGTCACGATGAATGTGCGTGAACTGCGGCATTTCTTCAGCCTGCGCATGTGCTCCCGCGCGCAGTGGGAGATCCGCGCCCTGGCCACTGAGATGCATCGCCTGTGCATGGAGGTCGCACCGGCCCTGTTTGAGAATGCCGGCCCGGGCTGCCTGCGCGGTGCATGCCCTGAAGGCGAAAAGTCCTGCGGAAAGGCGCTGCAGATCCGCGCCGAACGCAAGGCCTGGCTGGAACAGATGAACAACGAACACAACGACTGACGATAGAGAAGAGGAGAAATCAACATGGCATACTACAATGACGCTCCGGGCCGCAAGCCCCAGAAGAACCACAGCGCCGGCTCCTGGGCCGACGAAGGCACCCAGTATTCCGGCAGCCGTTCCTACGGCAAGCGCGATGGCGAGCGTTCTGACCGTCCCTACGGAAAGCGCGACGGCGAGCGTTCTGATCGTCCCTACGGCAACCGCAGCAATGGCGACCGCAAGCCCTATCAGCGCGATGATCGCCGCGATTTCAAGCGTGACGACCGCCGCGATGACAACCGCTTCGACCGCAAGCCCTACCAGAAGGACGGCCGCCGCGATTTCAAGCGCGATGACCGCCGTGACTTCCGCCGCGATGACCGCCGCGATTTCAAGCCGGCCGAGCCCAAGCCCGCGCTCAGCTACCGCGATGCGGAGTATCGTCCTGCTGCGCCCGCTCCGCTGGAAGTGATGGAGACCATGGTCAACGAGAACCTGCTCGCTGGCCGCAATCCCATCCGCGAGGCGCTGCGTGCCGGCCGCGATATCGAGAAGCTGCTTGTGCTCAAGGGTGAGCTGTCCGGCTCCGCCCGCGAGATCGTCCAGATGGCGCGTGAGGCGCATATCGTCGTGCAGGAGGTCGAGAAGGTCCGCCTGGACGAACTGGCTCACAACCATCAGGGTCTGATCGCCTTTGCCTCTGCCTATCAGTATTCCACCGTCGAGGCCATGCTGGCTGAGGCCGAGGAAAAGGGCGAGGCGCCCTTCCTCATCCTGCTGGACGGCGTGACCGATCCCCACAACCTGGGCGCGATCATCCGCAGCGCGGAATGCGTTGGCGCCCATGGCGTCATCGTGCCTGAGCGCCGCAGCGTCGGCCTGACCCCCGCTGCCGTGAAGGCTTCCGCCGGTGCAGTGGAGCACATGAAGGTCGCGCGCGTCACCAATCTCTCCCGCACGCTGGAGGACCTCAAGGCGCGCAATATCTGGACCTACGCGCTGGATATGGACGGCGTGGACTACGAGAAGGTGGACTTCAAGGGCGGTGTGGCGCTGGTCGTCGGCAGCGAGGGTGAAGGCGTCAGCCGCCTGGTCGCCGAGCACTGCGATCAGAAGGTCAGCCTGCCCATGGCCGGCCACCTGGACAGCCTGAATGCCTCCGTGGCCGCGGGCGTGATGATGTACCGCGTGCTGTCCTCCCGCAAGGCATGAGATCGCTTTTGATCGTCGATGGCTACAATGTCATCGGCGCATGGAAGGAAGCCGCCAAGCACGGCTGGTCCATGGATGAGGCGCGGGATCGCCTCCAGCACCTTCTCCAGGATTACAGCGGCTATACGGGGGAAGAGGTCGTGCTGGTGTTTGACGGCTACCAGTCGGACAAGCGCCTCACCACCGAGGAAAAGCACGGCGATCTGACCCTTGTCTTCACCAAACACGGCGAAACGGCGGATGCGTATATTGAGCGCATGGTCGCGCAGAAGCCCCGCTATCAGGAGGCACGCGTGGCCACCAGCGATGGCGCGGAACAGGCCATGGTGCTTGGTTCCGGTGCAACGCGCATGACCGCAAGGGAGCTGCTGCGTGAATTGCAGCAGCTTCGCCGGGCTGGTTTTGATGCGCATGCCAGCCCAACGACCCTTCACCGTTCCTCCCTGGCCTCACGCCTCCCGCAGGAGGTGCAGGAGGCGCTGGAACGGCTCCGCAGGGGACAATAATTCGCAAAGCAGGTATGATCGACATGGAAGACCGCAAGGAATTCAACGAAGTGCTCCAGGCCGCCGCGTTGCAACCTCCGCAGGCTCCGACGGACGGGCTCCCCATGCCCGTCTATACGGATCTGACGGACGAGAAAGTGGTCGCGCTCTGCCGCATGGGCGACGCGGTGGCGGTGGAATTTCTGCTGAATAAGTATAAGAATTTCGTCCGCTCCAAGGCGCGGAGTTATTTCCTGATCGGTGCTGACCATGAGGACATCGTGCAGGAGGGGATGATCGGCCTGTACAAGGCCATCCGCGATTTCCGCCCGGAAAAGCTCTCCTCCTTCCGCGCCTTTGCAGAATTGTGCATCACAAGACAGATCATCACCGCCATCAAGACCGCCACCCGGCAGAAGCACATCCCGCTGAACAGCTATGTTTCGCTCAACAAGCCCCTCTACGATGAGGAGAGCGACCGCACCCTGCTGGATGTATGCATCGAGGGGCATAGTGCCAATCCGGAAGAGCTGCTGATTTCCCAGGAGGATCTGCGCGGCATCTATCAGAAGATCGATGAGGTGCTCTCCGACCTGGAGCAGGAGGTCCTCGCGGCCTATCTGGACGGCAAAAGCTATCAGGAGATCGCGGATATGCTGGGGCGCCATGTCAAATCCATCGACAATGCGCTCCAGCGTGTGAAGCGCAAACTGGAAAAATATCTGGAGGACGCTTCCCGCGAGTGATCAGCCCCGCAGGAAGCTCCTTGCCCTGCTGCTGGATGGCTGGCAGGGCTTTGTAAATGGACGAAAGCATGTGGAGGGAAACACCATGATCGTGATTTTGAAGGACCAGGCCCGGCAGGAACAGATCGACAAGCTGAAGCTCTTTCTGACCAATCTGGGTCTGCGGATTGACGAATCCCGCGGAGATCATTCCACGATCCTCGGCCTGGTGGGCGATACGACCCGCGTGGATGCGGATCTGATCGCATCGCTTGATGCGGTGGAGGCCGTCCGTCGCGTTCAGGAGCCCTACAAGAAGGCGAACCGCAAGTTCCACCCGGAGGACACCGTCGTGGACTGCAGCGGCGTGAAGGTCGGCGGCGGGAATTTCCAGATCATCGCCGGCCCCTGCAGCGTGGAGACCGAGGAGCAGATCGTCACCGTCGCCAAGGCGGTGAAGGAAGCCGGCGCGACGCTGCTGCGCGGCGGTGCGTTCAAGCCGCGTACCTCGCCCTATGCCTTCCAGGGCCTGCATGCGGACGGCCTGCGCCTGCTCAAGCTGGCCAAGCAGGAGACCGGCCTGCCCATCGTGACCGAGATCATGGACGCATCCCACCTGGATCTGTTCGACGATGTGGACGTCATCCAGGTCGGTGCGCGCAATATGCAGAATTTCGAGCTTCTCAAGGTGCTCGGCCGCACGCGCAAGCCCATCCTGCTCAAGCGCGGCCTGGCCAACACCATCCAGGAATGGCTCATGTCCGCCGAGTACATCATGGCGGGCGGCAATGACCAGGTCATCCTGTGCGAGCGCGGCATCCGTACCTATGAGACTGCCACGCGCAACACCCTCGACCTGTCCAGCGTGCCGGTCCTGCGCGAAAAGACCCACCTGCCCATCATGATCGACCCCAGCCATGCCACCGGTGTCGCAAAGCTGGTCAAGCCCATGGCGATGGCGGCTACGGCCTGCGGGGCGGACGGTCTGATGATCGAGGTGCATAACGACCCCAAGCATGCCCTGTGCGATGGCGCCCAGTCCCTCACGCCGGAACAGTTCGCCGATGTGGTGCGCCGGGTGAAGGCCATCCGCGAGGTCGTGCAGGAGTGATGCATGTGCAGGCTTGTCGGCATGCAAAAAACGCGACCGGCAAGCCTGTAGCCCTCCGGGATGCAGCCGCTGGCATGAATTTGCCTTTCGCCCCTTGCCAAAACGTCTTCCGTGTGCTATAATAACATGGTTGAGACGTTCCGCGCCTTGACATTCATCTGGAGACGTATCGAAGTGGTCATAACGGGACTGACTCGAAATCGTGGTCGCTATCAGATAGCCTCCTGTGCAAAAAAACCTTGATTTTGCAGGGATTTTCGGGTATTCTTAATTTAATATTTTTGCTTGTTCTCCCCATCAGTTCTCCCCATCAGTTCTCCCCATCAGTTCTCCCCATCAGTTCTCCCCGTTTTCCGAGGTGTTTCTGATGTTGAGATAAATACGGAAGCGTATCGAAGTGGTCATAACGGGACTGACTCGAAATCAGTTGATCCGCAAGGGTCCGTGGGTTCGAATCCCACCGCTTCCGCCAGAAACCTTGCCAGTAGTCGGTTTTTCCGGCTACTGGCTTTTCTTTTTTAGTTCTGAGAAAAGCCCAAGCCATTGAGCATTGCATCAGCAGAGGTCAGCTTTGAGCTGTAATCCAGATGTGCGTAAATGTTTGCCGTTGTTGAAAAGTCGCTGTGACCAAGCCATTCCTGAATTTGCTTCATCGGAACACCGTTCGCCAATAGCAACGATGCGCAGCTATGCCCTTACGGTATAATTACGACAAACCGGAAAAGCCCCGTATTTCAAGGG
>CAZIUA010000021.1:0-33388 GCA_964542315.1 uncultured Faecalibacterium sp.
CAGCTCTATTATACCAGAAAAGGCCGCTTGGTGCGACCTTTTTTGACAGGCTGAGGGCCGTGTGATCACTTCACACGGCCCTTTCTGTATGCGTAGGGAAAATCATGCGTTTTCGGGGGCGTCCAGGGCAGGGATGGGTGTCGGTTCGTCCAGGTTCTCCTGGCGCTTGGCGACGATGGTGTCCGCCTCGACCACCAGACGCACGCTGTCGCCCAGGGCGATGCGTCCGGCCAGCAGCTCCTCGGACAGGCCGTCCTCCACCGTGCGCTGGATCAGCCTGCGCAGGGGACGCGCACCGAATTTCGGGTCGTAGCCTTCCTTCGCCAGCTTGCTGACCACCTCGTCCGTCCAGCTCAGGCTGATGGCGCGGTCATGCAGGCGCTCGGCGACCTGGTTGAGCATCAGCGCGGCGATGGACTCGATATTCCCTTCCGTCAGCGGATGGAAGACGATCAGCTCATCCACGCGGTTGATGAATTCCGGACGGAAAACATCCTTGACGGCCTTCATGACGGAGTCCTTCATGGCCTCGTAGTTGGCTGCGTCCGCCGTGGCCTTCGCGCCGAAGCCCAGCTGGCGGCCATGGCTGATGGCATGCGCGCCGGCGTTGGAGGTCATGACGATGATCGTGTTCTTGAAGCTGACCACGCGGCCGGTGGAATCGGTCAGGCGGCCATCCTCCAGGATCTGCAGGAGGATGTTGAACACATCGCCGTGCGCCTTCTCCACCTCGTCCAGCAGGACGACGGCATAGGGCTTGCGGCGTACTGCCTCGGTCAGCTGGCCGCCTTCCTCATAGCCGACATAACCGGGCGGCGAACCGACCAGGCGGGACACCGTGTGTTTCTCCATGAATTCGGACATATCGACGCGGATGACGGCGTTTTCGTCACCGAACATGGCCTCGCCCAGCGCGCGGCACAGCTCCGTCTTGCCAACGCCGGTGGGGCCAAGGAAGATGAAGCTGCCGATGGGGCGCTTGGGATCCTTCAGGCCAGCGCGTGCGCGGCGGATGGCGCGGCTGACGGCACTGATGGCTTCCTCCTGGCCGATGACGCGCTGATGCAGCACGCTTTCAAGCTGGAGCAGCCGGTCGATCTCCTTCTGCGTCATCTTCGTGACAGGGATACCCGTCCAGGTGGACACGACGGAAGCGATGTCGTCCTCGGTGACGGTCTCGCCGTCGGTGCCCTGCGAGGCGTTCCAGCTTTCGCGCTTCTTCTCGATTTCCAGGCGGAGGCAGCGCTCGCGGTCGCGCAGATTCGCTGCAGCTTCATAGTCCTGCCGCTCGATGGCGCTCTGCTTATCCTGCTCGATAGCCTCCAGCTCCTTCTCCTGCTTGCGCAGGTCGGGCGGCGCGGTATAAGCCGCGATGCGCACGCGGGAGCAGGCTTCGTCCATCAGGTCGATGGCCTTGTCCGGCAGGAAGCGGTCAGCGATATAGCGGTCAGCGAGGGTCACCGCGGCGGACAGCGCCTCGTCCGTGATGCGGACGTGATGGTGCTGCTCGTAGCGTTCGCGCAGGCCGTGCAGGATCTCGACGGCCTCCTCGGGGGTCGGTTCGCCGACACGCACCGGCTGGAAGCGGCGTTCCAGCGCGGCATCCTTCTCGATGTGCTTGCGGTATTCATCCAGCGTCGTGGCGCCGATGCACTGCAACTCGCCGCGCGCCAGGGCAGGCTTCATGATGTTCGCCGCGTCCAGGGAGCCTTCCGCCGAACCTGCACCGACGATCGTGTGCATTTCGTCGATGAAAAGCAGCACGTCGCCGCTCTTGCGGATCTCGGCCAGGGTGTTCTTGAGGCGCTCCTCGAATTCGCCGCGGTATTTGCTGCCAGCGACCATGCTGCCGATATCCAGGCTGATGACGCGCTTGTTCAGCAGCATCTCAGGCACATTCCCGGCCACGATGCGCTGGGCGAGCCCTTCCATCACGCTGGATTTGCCGACGCCCGGCTCGCCGATGAGCACGGGATTGTTCTTCGTGCGGCGGATGAGGATCTGCGTCAGGCGCTGGATCTCATTTTCGCGCCCGATCACCGGATCCAGTTCGCCCTTGGCGGCCAGTGCCGTCAGATCGCGGCCATATTGCTCCAGCATGGAGGGCGCGCGTCGGTTCTGCCCGGCGGGGGGATTCTGCTGGGGTTGCGGGGCCTGCTGGGGATGCTGCATAAAGGGGAAGAGCGGCGGCACGGCAGGCTTGCGGGGCTGCTGGGGGGCAGGATCGGCAGGATCGGGCTGGGGCGGTGCAGGCATATTGCTGCCGCGTGCGGCGCGGATGGCCGCCATGAGGTCTTTGCGGGTCTCCTCAAAGGGGACTTCGCGCTCGCGCAGGAGCTGCGTGGCGGCGTAGGGGTATTCGCCGATGAGGGAGAGCATGAGCATCTCCGTGGTGACGAAGGCGCCTGCCACGGGGATCAGCTGTGCGGATTGCTGGAAGACAGCGCGCACATGGGGCGTCAGGCCGATGCGGCCGGGTGAGGCAGGATCCCCCTGCAGGGGGACGCTTTCCACATCGCTGTGGATGCCGTCGAGGGCTTCCTGCACCATTTCGGTGGTGATGCGATCCGTCAGGCAGGCCGGATAAGTGCCGCCAGCCTGCAAAAGACCCAGCAACAGGTGCAGCGTGCCTACATAGGGCAGCTGAACTGCCGCTGCGGCATCTCGGGCGAGCTTGATCGCCAGCTGCGCCCGCTTGGAAAACGAAGCAAAAAGTGGCATATCATGATCCTTTCTATGGTGAAATCATCATGCATCCATGGTGAAAAGCGTGCGGATGCGAGTGGCGCGGGCTTCGTCCAGCGCAGTCCCGGTGAGCGGCTCATCCGCCCAGATGCACAGGTGCGCCGGCTGGGCATGATCCAGCAGCGCGTCCACCAGCGCGAGATCCAGCTTCAGCAGCCCCATGGCCGTACCCAGCCGCACATTCGACCAGTGCTGGTAGAACTCGTTCAGCGGCATCAGCCGGGCATTGCTGAGGATGCCCCATGCGCGGAAGACGATGTCCTCCAGAGGGGGCTTGCCTTCGGTGAGGGCCTTGTCGCGCAGGGCGAGCTCCATATCGCAGAGCTGATTGCCCAGGGTCGACACGGTGGAGATCAGCTCCTGCTCGGTGCGCCCCAGGGTGACCTGGTTGCTGATCTGGTAGATCTGTCCCAGGGCGTCATTGCCCTCGCCGTACACGCCGCGGATGTTCATGCCCACCTTGGAGACCAGCTGACCGACATTGCCCATCTGCTTGCCCTTGGTGAGCATGGGCAGATGCATCAGCAGCGATGCGCGCATGCCGGTGCCGGTATTGGTGGGGCAGGCGGTGAGGTAGCCCAGCTGCTCGTCGAAGGCGAAATTCACCTGGCGGGAGAGGGCATCGTCGATGCGGAAGCAGGCAGAGGCCGCAGAGAGCAGATCAAGCCCCGGTCGGACGGCCTGAATGCGCAGATGGTCATCCTCATTCATCATGACGGATGTGCCATCCTCCGGGCGGACGAGCGCCGCAGAGGTCTCCGGCGTGGTGAGCAGGTCACGGCTGATCATCCGGCTTTCCGCCATGGCCAGCCGGGCGTTTTCGGACATATCGCGCAGGCGGAAGAACTCATACCCCTGATCCGCGCCGGTGGCCTTGAGCGCATTCACCGTGCGTGCGATGCAGGCCGCGGCGAATTCCGGACGCCCCGACACGTCAAAGGGGATGTCCTCGTAATTGCGTGCCAGGCGCACGCGCGAGGACAGCACGATCTCCTCATGCATCAGCCTTCGCCTCCTTCCGGCGCGCTGAGCTGGCGCAGCTGGTCGCGCAGCACGGCGGCGGACTCGAAGTCCTCCACGGCGACGGCCTGCTCCAGCTGACGGCTGAGGCGGTCATAGGCGGTGCGGTGCTGCTGGGCGGCCTCGGTGTCCAGCGGCTTGCGGCCTGCGTGCTGGACGCGGCCATGGATCTGCTGGAGCATGGGGGTCAGCTGCTCGCGGAAGGCGGTATAGCAGCATGGGCAGCCGAGCTTGCCGGATTTGGTGAACTGGCTGAGCGTTGTGCCGCAGCGTTCGCAGACCACATCCTCCTCCGGGGAGATCGCGGGAGCAGCGGCTTCCTCCGCCGTGCCGGTGATGGCACTCATGATCGCGCTGAGCAGGTGCTTGATATTCCCTGCAGCCAGGTTCATGTTCATCTTGGCCATACAGTCGGCGCAGAGGTGGCGCTGGGTCACTTGGCCATCCATCATCACGGAGATGGTGTAGCAGGCCTCGTTCACGCCGCATTCCTCACACAGGCTGTACGCGTTTTCATTTTCAGCCATTGATGGCGCCTCCCTCCTCGCGGTTTTGACGGGCGATGGTCATCAGCATGGTCTTGAGCGTCCGCGCGCGCAGGGCATCCTTCATCGTGTCCGGGATGGGGATGGACATCGCCTGGGAGGATACCGCCGCGCACATGATATCGCCCTCGGCCTCGCTGATGAGCCCCTGTTCGGTCAGCTGGTGGATCAGCCGTACCGCCTCGTTCTCGGTGATGGAATCGCCGATGCGCTCGTTGGTCAGGTACATCAGGCGCTGGGCGCCGCTCTGCACCACGCGCACGATGCGAATGTATCCGCCGCCGCCACGACGGGACTCGATGATATACCCGTGATCGGGGGAGAAGCGCGTCGCCAGGACATAGTTGATCTGGCTGGGCGCACAGCCGAAGTACTCGGCCAGCTCGTTGCGCTTGAGCTCGACCTCCGGTTCATCCTGGCTGAGCAGCGTCTTAATAAAGCTCTCAATGGAGTCGCTGAGTCTCATCCGTACAGCCTCCTTTGTCTGACTATCTTTGACCAATACAGTATAGCATATTCCATGGCGGATTGCAAGTGCCTGCCAGCGATTTCCGCGCGCATAAAAAAGCGTTCTGGCATTCATCCTACTCCAGAAAGGAGCGATGAAAATGACAGAACGCGATTTTACCCTGGATGCCCCAGCGGCCAGCGCGACGGAATGCACCGGCTCTGAGCCGCGCGCGATGGATGAGGATGCGGCGCAGAGCATCGAGCGGATCACCGATGCGCGGTGCTCCCCGGCGTCCACGGCGGAAGACCCATCTCATCCGCAACGGCCTGATGAAAGTGCGCATCCTTCTGATACACATAGTTCACCGAAGAAAAAATGCGGGTGCCGTCGGGCCAAACGATGCGGCCAACGCCATCCGGACGAAGCCCGTGATCCGTGATGTCCTCTCCATCCTTGGGGATGAGGAAGCTCAGACGGTTCTGCGTGCGGCTGCCCAGGAAGAGCGCGAAGACGCCGGTCTCCACATCCACGGACAGGTGATGCCCCGTGAAGCCGGACAGGCTGATGGCCTTGTCGCTCTCATACAGGGGGACTTCGCTGTTGCGCTGCTGTGGATGTTTGACATAGCATTGCGCGCCCAGATACTGCTGATAGGTGCCGTCCGGGCGTAAATGGCCGGTGCGGTTGCGGCTCATGTCGATCAGTCCTGCACGGCTGATGATTTCACCGCGCAGCAGCCCCTGGCAGAGGCGGATCAGATCGCTGCGGGTGGAGAAGAGACCGGCATGTCCGCCGGGCAGGGGATACAGCACGCGCGCCTTGGGGTCGTGAGGTGTGCCGGGGAGGATGTTCTCCCGGCGGACCCTGCGGCCCTTTTCGATGCGGTGCTCGCCGTTGCAGGAGACGCACAGATGCCGCTTTTCCTCCGGCACGACGAGGAAGGTGTCCGCCATGCCCAGCGGCTGGAGGATGATGCGCTCCAGCAGTGTGGCGTAGTCCTCCTGTGCGGCGCCCTCCAGCACATGCTTGAGCACCATGGCGTGCATGTCGGAATAGGCGCGTCCGGTGATCGCGCCGGGACGAATGTCGTAGAGCAGCGCGAGCGCCTCCTGCGCGTTGGTCTGCATGTCCAGCCGGGCAGCGGTGTTCAGCGTGACCTCGAAGCCCAGCACCTGCGAGACTGTTACATCCGCCAGGTGGGTGAATTGGGGCGCATAGGCCGTCACGGGGGCGGAGAGATTCAGCAGGCCATCCTCGTGCAGGCGCATCACCATCAGCCCGGTGAAGAGCTTGGTCAGACTGGCCAGGTCGAAGAGATGATCCGCCGTCAGGGGGAGGCCGGCGGCCTCATCGGCCAGCCCGCCATGCGCCGTGAGGACTGCATCCGCCGTGCCGCAAGCCACGGACAGACAGGGCATGATGCGGGTCTCCTCGGTGAAGAAGCGGATGGAATCCTGAAGGGTCATGGCAACCTCCTTGTGGATAGAAAAAGTGCGCCGGTCCGCATGGGAACATCGGCGCACGTCGTGTGCGGGTCAGCGGCGAGGCTGCTCGGTGCCTGCGGTGATGTTGAAGAGCGTGCGGATGAGCTTCTCCAGCCCGTTGACGCCGGCGTAATAGCCGTAGCCATTGTCCAGCACGGCATCGGCGATGCTGCGGTAGATGTCGATCCGCTCATAGTAGAGGCGCTCCACCTCCGGGAGACCCTTCTGCGCCAAAAGGGGCCGCCGGTTGAGCTTGATGTCGCTGAGGATGTCTTCCAGTGGGCGGTCGATGAGGACGATCACACCGTGGTTGCGCATGATCGCGCGGTTGAGATCCTGCAGGACCATGCCGCCGCCGGTGGAAACGAGGCTGCCGGGCTCACGGGAAAGCTGTGCGAGGACATTGGTCTCGGCATTGCGGAAGGCCTGCTCGCCATAGTTGGCGAAGATCTGGCTGGTGGGGCAGCCGAATGCCTGCTCGATGCGTTGATCGGTATCCACATAGGGGAGGCCGAGGTTCGAGGCGACCTTTTTGCCCAGGCTGGATTTTCCGCTGCCGGGCATGCCGATGAGGAAGATATGCCGTTCGATCATGGCTGAGCCTCCTTCAGCGCATGGAGCATGGCTTCCTGCTCTGCGCGGCTGAGCGCCATCAGGCATTCAAACAGGGTGCGAAGGCTTTCCGTGCGGGAAGGATCCTGCAGCATGGCGGTGCGGCTGTCCAGCACCTGCTCCTCGCGGGAACGATCCAGCACGGGCAATCCCTTTGCCATCTTATATCGGGCCACATCCTGCACGATGGTCATGCGTTTTTCATACAGGCGGACGATCTCGCGATCCACTGCATCCAGCGCGGCGCGACATTCTTCCAGCGATATCATAGGCGGCACTCCTTTTTTTCGATCCTTTTTCACTATTATAGCGGAAAATGGCGAATTGTGCAAGTCTGCCATTCACCTTGCGCAAAAGAAAATGAACGCCGCATGTGCAGCGTTCCAGGATGTAAAAAAAGGACGTTCGCGTCAGTGGCTCGCCGTCGGCAGACTGCAAATTGAAAATCGGCGGCATGCGCGGCGAATTTCGTGCGATTTTGCTTGTAAAACGCTTCCTTACACGGAAAAACGGCCGTCAGGCTGCTTGTAGCCCTGATAGTGACGGAGTGCAAAACTCAAAAACTTCACAGGAGATATACTATGTTTTTTCTGATACGCAGGGAGCGGCTGGGTGAGGCGGCTGCAGCGAAGCCCTGCAAAGGAGCCGGTGCGGCGAATATTCAGGGGATTGCTACCAATTTTCATTCCAACTATGATAGGGAAAACGACTATGCAGGAACGCTCAATTCAAAGCAATCCCCTGAATCCCGAGCCGCCAAACATATGCAGCCGCCTTTACTACGAAGTAACGGATAAAGCAGGGGGTCTGGTGGGAAAGCAGCTCTTTAGCTTTCCCCCCAGCATCTTTGCGCTGCTTTCGATGCGCGAAAGCGGTCTTCGATTCGGTCTACATATTCTTTGTAGGAATTTGGCCACATCGTTTTTCGACAGTCTGAAAAGTGGCTTTCGCTACTTTTTCGCCCCCCTGGAACGCCGCATGTGCAGCGTTCTGGACTGTCGATAACAGCGGCTGAGGTCATCTCGCGCGCAGGTTGAACAGCGCCAGCATGGCGGCCTCCAACGCGCCCTCCTGGTTCAGCTGGCCGGATTTGATGCGGAATTCCGTGTCCAGGCAGATCTGCACAGCCTGCTTGACCTGTCCGCCGGTGTAGCCCTGCGCCTGGCGCATGCAGCGATCTGCCGCGAAGGACGGCATTCCCAGACGCTGCTTGATCTCGTTGGCCGGGAGCTTTTCAAACTGCATGATCTTGATGTGCTGCATCAGGCGGAATTGCCGCAGGAGCATCGCCAGGATGCCCAGCCGGTCGCTGCCGGTGGAGAGCATGTCTCGCAGGAGCGCGAAGGCCTTGCCCTGCTGACCTGCGACGACCGCATCCACCATCTCAAATACCGTGCATTCCACCGATCGGGTGGCCACGCTCCGCACATCCTCCTGCGTGACGGCATCGCGATCGCCTGCCAGGGACGCGAGCTTGTTGATCTCCTGATGCAGCAGCGCCGTATCCGCCCCGACGGTGAATGCGAGCAGCGCGGCTGTGTTGGGATCGACGCTCTTGCCCAGTGCGGCGAAGGTCTTGATGATCCACGCGTTGAGCTCCTGTTCAGTCAGGGGAGAGAAGGAAACGACACTGCCGCGCTTTTTGAACGCGCCATAGAGCTTCTTGCGCGCATCGGCCTTTCCGCGGCAGACGAAAACCAAAACGGCGCTTTCCGGCACCTGGGGGATATAGCTGATGAGGCGTTCATCCGCGTCGGCGCGTCCCATCAGCGCAGGATGATCCCGCACGATGATCAGGCGCTTGTCCGCCAGAAAGGGGAGCGTCTCGCACGCAGCGATGATCGCATCCGTGCCGGGGGCGTCCATCACCGATTCATTCAGTTCCTCCATGCCTTCCGGCAGGAGCGCCTTGCGCAGGGCCTGCAGCGTGGCGGTCTTGATGTTTTCCTCCACGCCCTCGAAGAGATATGCGCCCTGCACGGTGCCAGATTTGATCTGCTGGCTGAATTCTTTCCGATCCATGTGATACCTCGCGGTTTTGCTGCGTCAGATGATGTAGGCGTCCCCGATGGCGGCCAGTGCCGCATCGATGCGGATGGCACGCGCCTCCCGCAGGAGCGTCTCGGGGTCGATGGTGGGGTTCAGGTGGGTGATGATGAAGCGCCGCACGGAGGCATCCGCTGCCAGCTGTGCAGCGAGTGCTGCGGACAGGTGCGGTTTGCCCTCCGCCCAGGTGCCTTCGGTGAAAAGGCCGTCCGCCAGAAGCAGATCTGCCTGATGGGCGAACGCCGTCAGCCCCTCGACCGTGTTGGTGTCGCCCGTGTAGCAGAAGACGCGCCTCTCATGCGTTATGCGGAACATCAGCGCAGGCACGGGATGGCGCGCCGCAAAGGTCTCCACGCGGACATCGCCCACCGTGAAGCTGTCGCCCGGCTGGATGTCGTGCAGCACGATGGCTTTGCAGCCCTGCACGGCCTTGCGGACGTGGGACGTCTCATCCGCCGGGGCATAGAGGTGAAGCGGCGCGCTGCCTGCAGGACGGCTCTCCAGCCGGTAGAGCAGGGGCAGCACATCCGCGCAGTGGTCATAATGCCAGTGGCTGAGGATCAGCGCGTCCAGCGATTCGGGCGCAGTCAGCGCGGTCAGCCGGGGAAGCGTTCCGCAGCCCATGTCTAGCGCGATGGACGCTTCGCCGCATTGCAGCAGATAGCCGGACGTCGCACCGCCGGCAGCAGGGAAGGGGCCGTTCATGCCCAGGATGGTCAGCCGCATGTTTTTCACGCTCCGTGATACATGATTTCGTCCTTTCCATGATAACCGCTTTGGGCGGATTTGTCCAGCAGAAAAAATCCGAACGAAAATACACGAAAACGTTTGCGCAATGGTGTGAAATATGGTACAATGAAGACCGAACCATCCATCGCAGGAGGATAAAGAGATGAAATACGGCCATTTTGACGATCAGGCCCGCGAATATGTCATTGATACCCCGCGCACGCCCTATCCCTGGATCAATTATCTGGGATGCGAAAAATTCTTCGGCATCATCAGCAACACGGCAGGCGGCTACTGCTTCTACCGGGATGCACGCCTCCGCCGTGTGACGCGCTACCGCTATAACAATATGCCGGTGGACAACGGCGGACGCTATTTCTACATCAAGGATGGCGATACCATCTGGAATCCGGGCTGGAAGCCGGTCAAGACCGAGCTGGATGCGTATTCCTGCCGCCATGGCATGGGCTATACCGTCATCACCGGCCGTAAGAACGGCCTGACTGCCAGCCAGCTGTCCTTCGTCCCCCTGGGGAAGAATGCCGAGGTGCATCAGATCACCCTGACCAACGAGACCGATGCGGCCAAGGACGTGATCCTGACCTCCTTTGTGGAGTTCTGCCTGTGGGATGCCTCCGACGACATGCTAAACTTTCAGCGCAATTTCTCCACCGGCGAGGTCGAGGTGGAGGATGGCGTCATCTACCACAAGACGGAATACCGCGAGCGCCGCGATCATTACGCCTTTTATGCGGTGAATACGCCCATTGACGGCTTCGATACCGACATGGAGACCTTCCTGGGGCTGTACAATGGCTTCGAGGCCCCGCAGAGCGTCGTGAACGGCCAGATGGGCAATTCCATGGCCTCCGGCTGGCAGCCCATCGCGTCCCAACAGATCAGGGTGCATCTGGCGCCTGGCGAAAGCCGCAAGTTCAATTTCGTCCTGGGCTATGTGGAGCTTTCGCTGGCGGAGAAATTCGTCGCGCCCAATGTCATCAACAAGGCCCCGGCGAAGGAGCTCATCGACAGCCTGACCACGGATGAGCAGATCGACGCCGCCCTGCGCGCGCTCAAGGCGCATTGGGACAGCCTGCTCTCCGTCTACACCCTGCATCATGGGGATGAAAAGCTCAGCCGCATGGTCAATATCTGGAATCCCTACCAGTGCATGGTCACGTTCAACATGAGCCGTTCCACCTCCATGTTTGAGTCCGGCGTGGGACGCGGCATGGGCTTCCGCGATTCCTCGCAGGATCTGCTGGGCTTTGTGCATCAAATCCCCGAGCGCGCCCGTGAGCGCATTCTGGACATCGCTGCAACCCAGTTCCGCGATGGCGGATGCTACCATCAGTATCAGCCCCTGACCAAGAAGGGCAACAACGACATCGGCGGCGGATTCAACGATGATCCGCTGTGGCTGATCGCAGGCGCGGCGGCCTATATCAAGGAAACGGGCGATTTCGGCATCCTGGATGAGGCCACCCCCTATGACTGCGATCCGAATGATTGCGGCACGCTGCTGGAGCATCTGGAGAACAGCTTCTACCATGTGGTGAACAACCGCGGCCCGCATGGCCTGCCGCTCATCGGCCGTGCCGACTGGAACGACTGCCTGAACCTGAATTGCTTCTCCGATACGCCCGGCGAATCCTTTCAGGTGTTCTGCAATCCCGATGCGCCGGATGACCGCGTGGCGGAATCGGTGCTGATCGCGGGCATGTTCGTGGCTATCGGGCCGGAGCTGGTGGCACTCTACCGCATCAAGGGCATGGACGATAAGGCCGATGCGGCGCAGAAGCACATCGACGACATGCGCCAGGTCATCCTGACCGCTGGCTGGGACGGCGAATGGTTCGTCCGCGCGTATGATGCCTTTGGGCATAAGGTCGGCTCGAAGGAATGCGAGGAAGGCAAGATCTTCATTGAGTCCCAGGGCTATTGCGTGATGGGCGGCGTCGGCGTGGAGGACGGCAAGGCGGAAAAGGCCATGCAGTCCGTCGAGAAGTGGCTGGAGACCGAGCACGGCATCGTCCTGGTGCAGCCGGCCTACACCACCTATCATCTGGAGCTGGGCGAGGTGTCCTCCTATCCTCCGGGATACAAGGAGAATGCGGGCATCTTCTGCCACAACAACCCGTGGATCATCGCCGCGGAGACCGTCCTGGGGCATGGTGACCGCGCCTTCAAGCTGTATTCGAAGATCGCGCCGGCCTATCGCGAGGAGATCTCCGACCTGCACAAGATGGAGCCCTATGTCTATTCCCAGATGATCGCTGGCAAGGACGCGAAGAACTTCGGCCAGGCGAAGAATTCCTGGCTGACGGGTACGGCGGCGTGGAATTTCTACGTCATCAGCAATTATATCCTGGGCATCAAGCCTGACTGGCAGGGCCTGCGCGTCGATCCCTGCATTCCCCATGACTGGGATGGCTACGAGGTCAGCCGCCGTTTCCGTGGCGCGACCTATGAGATTGCCATTCGCAACCCCGAGCATGTCTGCAAGGGCGTGAAGACGGTCACGGTGGATGGCCAGACCATCGAAGGCAACCTGCTGCCCGTGTTCGCGGACGGCCAGACCCATCAGGTGGAGGTCATCCTCGGCTGATACGGCTGAAGAAAACGAATCGGAAGGGCTGGCGCATCGAAACATGCGTCAGCTCTTTTTCATGCCACAAGTCCGCCGAACGATCCTTTGCAGCTGCATTCCCGCACGGGCGGATTTGCCGTACAATGCGGAAAAACGGAACGTTTTCGCAGGCGCTGCGTTCGTCTTTGTGAAAAACGGCAAAAAATCACCCGTTTTTCATGAAAATGAAGAAGGGATCCGCATCCGAATGGCGAAATATATCAGCACAAGGGAGGCCAGAAAGGGATCAAGCCTCCACGCTCCAGCCGTCAGGGCGATAAAGGCCCCTCAGGAGCGAGATGAAAGAAAGGGTGTGATGCCAGTGGCGCATCATCAGGAGCGGAAGCTCTGATCGAAAGCTCAATATGCTCGACCGATGAGTGCTTCCGCCATCAGGATTTATCTGCGAAAGGAGCACCCTTATGAAGTTGACGATCACTGCGAAGAATATGACGGTATCCCCCAACGTTACCCGCCGCATCGAGAAGAAGACCGAGAAGATGAGCCGCTACCTCCTGCCTGACACCGAGATGCAGATCCGGCTGAGCAAGGAGCCGAAGCGCGACCTCCGCGTCGTTGAAATCACCGTACCGATGGGCAATAACGTTTTCCTGCGCGCCGAGGCCGCAGAACCGGAAAATCTGTTCCTGGCCATTGACCAGGCCCTGGCAAAGATCGAACGCCAGATCCACCGTCACCGCACCAAGCTGAGCAAGCGCCTGAAGGAGGATGCATTCGCGCTGCCCGACGCAGAGTACATCGAGGAAGAAGCCTTACTTGAGGCCGACGCACCCCAGATCGTCCGTCGGAAGACCTTCCCCGTTCGCCCCATGTCTGTGGAGGATGCGGCTGTTCAGATGGAGCTCCTGGGTCATAGCTTCTTCGCGTTCGTCAACATTGAGACGGAAAGGACCAATATTCTCTATCAGCGCAAGGATGGCGGACTGGGTCTGCTGGAGCCCGAAGCATAACGGGCCGCACAGGGCGGCAAATAAGCCCGACCTGAAAAGTTGCATGCCTTGCAGGAAAACCGATCCACGGAATTGAATATGTAAGGTCGAAGAGATCGACGTCCAGGGCTTCCGGAGCGGTAAGATCCGGAAGCCCTTTTCGTTGTATGCAAGGAGGAAAAACCATGCAGAACTACCTTTTCGTTCACTTCCGCGAGAAGACCAGCCCCGAGGGCGAGCAGGTCTATTTCGCCATCAGCCGTGACGGCTTCCACTGGGAGGCGCTCAACGATGGCCAGCCCATCCTCTGGGCGTATTATGGCGATCATGGCGTGCGCGATATGACCGTCTGCCGCGATCAGGCGACGGGGCGCTTCCACATTTTCGCCACCGACCTGAGCCTGAGCTACGGCATGCGCAGCAAGTATCAGCACTCCTGGGGGAACATCACCCATCATGGCTCCAAGGATCTGGCGCACTGGTGGTCGGATGACCTGGTGCATTGGTCGGAGCAGAAGATGATTCGTCTGGGCGACGAAGGCTGCGGCTGCATCTGGGCGCCGGACATCATCTATGACAAGGAGCAGGGCGATTACGTCCTCCATTGGAGCTACTCCCACGCGGACAATGATTACGGCCCCATGGCGATCTACTATTCCCGCACGAAGGATTTCGAGCATTACACCAAGCCGGAGCTGCTCTACCGCAAGGAGGACAGCGGCTGCATTGATTCCGCCATGTATGAGGAGAACGGCAAGTACTACCTCTTCGTCAAGTCGGAGAAGAATCCTTCCACCATGATCGAGCTGGTGTCCGACCATGTGACCGGCCCCTGGACGCGCGTGGAGGCCTTCGACCAGGCGATGCAGCAGGTGCAGGCCGGCCTGTATGAGGCGCCCACCGCAGTCCAGCTGGACGATGGCCGCTGGTGCCTGTTCATCGACTATTACGGCGTGAAGGGCGCCGGTCAGGGCTATGTGCCCTTCGTCGCGCCCAGCATGGCCAGCGGCAATTTCGTCCGCAGCGATGCGGCCTTCCACTTCCCCTATGGCTTCAAGCACGGCACGATCCTCCCCATCACCGAGGAGGAATTCGACCGCATGAAGGCCCATGACTGGACGGATGTGCCGGATCTGCGGTGACAAAAAGCACAATACAAAGCACGCTCCCTTTGCGCACAGGCGAGGGGAGCGTGCTGATGTTTTTGCGGCGGATGTCAGTCCGACCAGCCGTTGAGGGTGTCCTGCGCCATCCGCAGGAAGGTGCTCAGGCGCGCGCGGTCATCCGAGGACAGCGCGGACGGCATGTGCTCGGTCAGGTTGTCCTCCAGGCTGGCGGCGAGGAGGACCTGCGGACTGGCCTTGAGGGCATTGCACAGCAGGACGAAGGTCTCCAGGCTGGCGATGCGGCTGCCGCGCTCGATATGCCCGAGGAAGGACGCAGAAATGCCAACCTTCTCCGCCAGCTCCTCCTGGGTCAAGGCGTTTTTGCGGCGCAGCGCGCGCACACGGCGCCCGAGATCCTGATAATTCACCATGGAGAACCCCCCTGTCCCGTTGATCGAGAGAGAAATCTTGCTTATAAGACGTATTTTATACCAACTGACCGAAAGAATACACTACCCAACAGAAAAAAAGTGGCCTATAAGCATTCTTTTTCGCGAAAACGGGGCCAACTCCTGCCGCGAAAAAACTCCTTTGGCGCTGGAAGAAAAAAGTGCAAAAACCCCTGTACTTTTGCGGAAAGTCGTGTTATAATATTTCGTGCAGCCCAACCAAGGTATCCACGGTTCATTCCTCCCTTTGGCGTCACTTGACCCTATGGAAGCAGTTGAACTAAATGCATAGGTATGGGTGACGATTTTGTCAGGCTCAGCCTGACGGGCATTCGTTGGCCATGTGCTGACGAAATGCTGCTGATGCGGCCTCGAGCCGGATCGGCGGAAAAGAAAGAGGAGGTATTCCCCCATGTACCAGGATGAAACCCTTGTTTGCCGTGACTGTGGCAACGAATTCGTGTTCTCTGCTTCCGAGCAGGCTTTCTTCGCTGAGAAGGGCTTCCAGAACAAGCCCTCCCGCTGCGCTGCTTGCCGTGCTGCTCGTCGCGCTCAGAACGGTGGCAACACTGCTTCCGCTCCCCGTCAGATGTACGATGTGACCTGCGCCGAGTGCGGCCAGCCCACCCAGGTGCCCTTCATGCCCCGTGGTGATCGTCCCGTCTACTGCCGCGATTGCTTCGCTGCTCAGCGCGCCCGCTACTAAGCACTGCGCTGCCTGACGAGGCAGATTCAGCTTTTGCTGGTTCAGACCCGCTTGCATTTTTGCAGGCGGGTCTTTTTTGTGCTGCTTTTCTGCATGAAAAAAAGCATGCCCGTGATGAGCATGCTGCGTTTTCAATCCGTTTCAGCGACGATGTACGTCTCCAGCTTGCACCGCACCGTCGTGCGCTTGCGCGAATTGTGTGAGCAGGTGAACATCGACAGATCCCACACGTCCGAACCGGCCAGCATGGTTGGCAGATCGTTTGCGCCGATGACCTCAATGGCGATGACGGAGTAAATGAACACATTGCCGTCCACATCGGTGAAGCGCACCTCGTCGCCGATGGTGAGCTTCTTGATGGGGGAGAAGTGGCCGTTGCTGTTGTGTCCGGCGATGATGATGTCGCCCGAATAGACCGAGCCGCGGAAGCGGCAGGGCGCGATCTTGAGCTTGGCGTAGCTCCACTCGCTCATGATGGGCAGGGAGATGTTCTGGCTGGGGACATCCAGAATGCCGATGTATTCGTGCCCGTTCAGCACGGTGACGGGCATGGCCATCTTCGGATTGCGCACGAAGGCCGGCTTGCTCAGTAGATCCAGCCAGTTCGCCGTCAGCTGATCGAGCAGCCCCTGCCACATACGCGCCAGAAGATCCATCGCCATCGCCTCGCCGGATCGATCAGTCATCCACGGGAGGATCTTGCCCTGGCTGTCGCTGACATAGGGGAGCAGGTTACCGTTGCTGTCCTGCGTCCATGGGGCGGACGCCGCGGAAACAGTCGCTGCGGGGGAAGCCGTGGGCGTCGCGGTGAAAGCGCCCGCCGTTTGCGGTGCAGGGGAAGCCGTGGGTGCCGAGGAGGAAGCATCTGCCGTCTGCGGCACAGGGGCGGCCGTATGTGCCGCGGAGGAAGCATCCGCCGTCTGCAGCACAGGGGACGCCATGGGCGTCGCGGAGGAAGCATTCGCCGTCTGCAGCACAGGGGACGCCATGGGCGTCGCGGTGGAAGCATCTGCCGTCTGCGGCACAGGGGAAGCCGTGGGTGTCGCGGTGGAAGCATCCGCCATCTGCGGTGCAGGAGTTGCCGTGTCCGTGGGGGCGGAGGTGTTTCCGGCGGAGGACGGATCCTGCTGGGCGGCGGATCGATAGGGCCGGTTCATGTCGTATTCCCAGACGAAGGTCTGGCCATGGGCATCCGTGACGGATGGCACGGGATCGCCGGCACCATCCACCGGCCAGGGCAGGGGAGCGTTGTTGACGGCCATCGGCCATTCCACCTGTAGGCCGCTTTGATCGGTTACGACCAGCTGAAGCGCCTCCTCAGTGGGGGCGGGCGTCGTATGGGAAATCTGCTGATTCAGCTGCGTCAGGACGTCCTGCGCGGCCTGGTCGGAGGCTTGCTCCGTCATCAGGTTATGCCAGGCCAGCAGGGCTGCACAGAGGATGCAGATCAGTCCGAGCGCCATCAGCAGTCGCCCTGAATGATGTTTCTTCTTCATGTCAGACCGCCGGTTCAGGCGCGTTCCTCCTTCTCCTTGCGCTGCATGAGCCATCCGATGCAGAAAAGGATGATGCCTGCGCCAGCCAGGGCGGTGACGGGCGTCCAGTCCGTGCCGGTCTTGGGGATGTCCGGATCATTGGGGCGATCCGGCGGATAGGTGCGCACATTGGTGATGACGGTCACGCCCTCTTCCTCCGTGATGGTCACGGTATAGCCCGAGGGGACGCGGCGCTCCACCACCGTCCAGGCGTATCGGGTGTCCAGGCCGGTCCAGGTGTGGCGCCAGTTGTTTTCTTTGGTCAGGAGGATGGCGTCATGCAGGGCGCCATCGCAGTACAGCTCGACCTCCACACTGGTGGGGCGGTCGTCCACATCGTTGTCCTCCCAGACCTTGAGGACTTCCAGGTCCTTGAATTCAGCCGGATGGATATCCCACTTGGGCGACATCTTCACGTCGTATTCCCACCAGCCGTTGCTCTGCCGGTTGGGAAGGACGATCAGTGTGGGCTGGGGGGCGAAGATGGTGTCCACCGTGCCGACATTCTGGCCGATGACCAGGTACAGGCCGGTCGGGAGATCGGCGAAGGTCGCGGTGCGCTTGCGGGTCTCGCGGATATGCGTCGCAGGCAGCTGATCCGCCTCGACATAGCTGGTCAGGGTGTCCGCCAGGGCCTGCCATTCGCTGCTGGAGAGGTCATTGCGGAAGCTGATGCTGTACTGGTCGAAGGGGGCAACGGGGGTGAAGGCAGCCTCCATATCCACGGTGGCGACATAATACAGGCGGAAGGTGATCGCATCGGGGATGGAGGTATCGTGGGCATACTGGATGGTCAGCGACGTGGTGCGGGTCGGGTCGAGGAAACGCCCGGTATCCGCCAGCGCGAAGGGATGCAGCAGCGCAAGCAGGCACATGAAACATGCTGCCAGCTGCAGTCCAAATTTGCGATGTCCGCGCATGTGCATCACCGTCCTTTCAGGTCATGAGGGTCAATGTTTTTTGCGGGGGGCGATCATCATCCACACCATCCACAGCAGGAGGATGGGTGCGCCGATGGTCAGGGCGACATTCATCGGGGGGATGATTTCCGCGTCGCTGGTGAAGTTCAGCTTCGCGCGGACCTTCACATTGTCCACGCGATGGCCGCGCACCAGCAGCCGGTGGGAGTTGATGCCATAGGGCGTGCAGGTGACCAGCGTGCAGTAGTCCTCCTCCGGGTCGATGGCCAGGCCGGACATATCCGTCGGCTCCACGATGAGGATCTGATCCACCTCGTAGGTCAGCGTTCTGTCCAGCACATAGAGCACGAAGGTATCGCCGATCTCCATCCGATCCAGGTCGGTGAAGAGCTTTGCGCTGGGCAAACCGCGGTGTCCGCTGAGGGCGCAGTGGGTTCCGGCGCCGCCCGTGGGCAGGGACGTCCCCTCGATATGCCCGATGGCGATCTGCAGCACGCTCTCGCGCGTGGTGTGGTAAATGGGGAACTCGATCTTCAGCTTGTCGATCTTGATGCGGCCCATCACGCCATTGCCCATGACGTTGAGCGCGCTGTTATAGTCCGCCAGATCGGCATCGGACATGTGGAAGCGATCCGCATTTTGTGCCAGACGCTCGTTGTAGGCCTCGGCCACACGCCAATACTGCTGATAGCTGACCGTATCCAGCCGGGCGATGCTCTGGTTGTAGTCCACCACCACGCGGGATTGCACGCGGGAGTTCCACCAGTCAGCGATCGTGGGATACAGCAGCAAGGAGAGCCCTGCAATGAAAACCAGTGCCAGCATAAGGTTCGAAAGGTGCTTTTTCATCCAGAGTTCTCCTTGCTGCTGCATCCGGGGCGGAGCGGAAAACCCCGCCCCGGGCAGCTTTTTTGCATTGGGAATCAGTTCTCAGACGCGCGACGCTTGGTGATGATCAGCACGAAGGCCGCCAGCACCAGCACACCGCCCACCGCGTACAGCATGGTCGTGCCCGTGCCGCCAGTGGAGGGGAGCTTCGTGCCCGTGGTGTTGACAACGGTGATGGTGTTGCTGTTCGTAGCATCTTCAATGCCAGTCCAGGCGTAAGTCCAGGTGCAATTGTTGGTATTGCCTTCGGGTGCAGTCCAGTTAATGATCACGGTGATGGGGCTGGTCAGCAGGTTGTAGCCATCGGGAGCCTTGATCTCGGTGATGGTGTAAGTGCCAGCGGCCAGACCGGTGAAGGTCAGCTTGCCATCAGGGCCGGTGGTTACTTCAACCTTAACAGCTTCAGAGGTGACAACGGTCTCGACCTTTTCGGTCTGCTTGCCTTCGGAATCGACTTCCATGTGCTTCACAAGCACGGTGTTCAGCTTTTCACCAGTCAGCGTGAAGGTCGCGCCAGCCAGAGGATGCTGATTATCATCAACCTTGTTGAGGATGATCTCAGTCACATAGGTGCTGACCTCGTCCCAATTCGTTTGGTCGGTGGACGGTTCGCCTTCACCGTCGCCAGAGTGGGCGGGATCATTGGAGTACTCCAGCTTCACTCGGTTGGGATTGCCATTTTCAGTACCGATGACGGCCTTCTCATTCAGCTCAGCATCGTAGGTGATGGTGATGGGCTGATTCAGCTTATCCTTGTGCTGGATGAAGTTCGTGAAGTTGATGACGATGGTCGTGCCACCGTCAGCATTCGGAGAAGTGTTCACGGTGTACTGGTCGTCCTTCACAAGAGTAGTTTCGCCGATCTTGACAACCAGCGTGTCAGCCTTGTAGGTCAGACCCTTGGACAGTTCGTCAGTGACCTTGAAGACGTACTGGGTGTAGCCTTCCATGGCGGGCACCTCAGAGGTGATCTCGTAGTGCACCGTGTCGCCGATGGCAACATTGTTGTAGTCAACCTTGTTCTTGTCTTCGACGATCTTCTTATCAATGGTGGGGTGATCGTTCTTCTCGTAGATGGTGGCAGAGGGGTCAGTGGTGGTCAGGCTGCACAGAGAACCCAGGTTGCTGGTCACGAAATAGTAGCCGTGATCCAGAGCGGTGACCTCGACAGTGCCGTTTTCGGTGGTGGTGAGGGTCTTTTTGCTTGTGTCATTGACATCGGCAGGATCCTCCTTGCCATCCACAAAGCCGTAAAGGTACTCAGCGAATTCGGGCGCATTGAAAGAATGCTGAGTCAGTACATAAGTGGTGGTATCGCGAACCCGCGTCAGCACTAGCTTCGAATAGTTTTCAACTGCATTGAACCAACGCTGTCAGCAGCGCAAGGATTTTTCTGCGCATGGGTGACGATCCTCCTTCAGTGGTATTGATCGGGGATGATCAGTAGATCGTGAATTGTTCCAGCGGCCAGAAGCGCATCAGGATGCGTCCGACGATCTGTTCCTGCGCGACGCATCCGATGGCGGAGCTGCGTGAATCCAGCGAAAGCTGGCGCTGATCGCCCAGGACGAGCAACCGTCCTTCCGGCACGGTATAGGGCATGTCCAGGTCGCATTCGCCCACCGCAAAGACGGACACATACGGCTCATCCAGCGGCTGACCGTTAAGGCTCACATGGCCGCCCTCATCCATGGCGAATACGTCGCCGGCCACAGCGATGACGCGCTTGACCAGCAGCTTGTCATTGAAATAGAATGCCACCACGTCGCCGCGCTGGCATTCGCCGTCCTTCAGGGCGACGATCATATCACCGTTCGACAGCGTGGGCGACATGCCGCCTGTGTGGACGCGGATCACCGGGAAGAAGTAATACGCGGCCACCATGGCCAAAAGGGCAATAAAAACCAGCGTGCGAAGGGTGCTCCAGAGAGCGCGGAGGTAGCTTCGCCCGCTTGTCTTCTTTGTTTTGCCGCTCGTGGTGGTTGCAGTGTTACTCATACTCAAATACACCTCACACAATCACATATATGCGCCTGCGGAAACAGATATGCATCTGTCAAATGAAGATCTTCCGCATGGCGCAATGGGTGTGCCCATACGCCTTTGTATAGGAAGAAAAAGTCGGGTATATTGTAGCACAAGGCGGCGTAAAAGTCTACAATTTTTACCTAATTTGCTCTGGCTTTTGTGCAAAAACTCTCCTTTACTTCTGCATCCCGATATGCTACAATCGTTGTATCAAGTCACTGCGGAGGCAGAAACAGATGAAGCAATATCAGTTTGGTGTGGACTATTATCCCGAACACTGGCCGAAGGATCGCTGGGCCACCGATGCGCGGATGATGCGCGAAATGGGCATCCAGATCGTCCGTCTGGCGGAATTCTCCTGGCAGAAATTCGAGCCGCGCGAGGGCGAATTCCATTTCGAAGACCTGGATGAGGCCATTGACGTCCTGGGCCAGGAGGGCATAGATGTCATCCTCGGTACGCCCACAGCGGCGCCGCCTGCATGGATCATCGAGCGTGATCCGGATATTCAGCCGACGGATTGGCGCGGTCAGCAGCGCTTCTTTGGCGGACGTCATCACGACTGCCAGTCCAATCCGGCCTACCGCGAGCACATCCGCCGATATGTGACGGCGTTCGCGGCGCATTATGCGGATGATCCCCATGTGGTGGGCTGGCAGGTGGATAATGAGCTGGGCAACAGCCATGGCGACCTGTGCTACTGCGCGCATTGCGAAAAGCGTTTCCGCGTGTGGCTGGAGAAGAAGTACGGCACGGTGGACGAACTGAACCGCGCCTGGGGGACGGCCTTCTGGAGCCAGGGGTATGCGTCCTTTGAAGAGGTGCGTGCGCCGAAGATCAATGCGGCCTGGGGGCCGAATCCGTCCCGAGAGCTGGACTGGAAACGCTTCACCTCCGACCTGGTGTGCGATTTCCACCGCTACCAGGCGGACATCCTGCGAGCCGCTGCGCCGGAAAAGTTCATCACCCATAATATGATGGGCTTCTGCAGCAAGCCAAGCTATTACGATCTGGGCGAGCAGCTCGATTTCGCTGCCCATGACCAGTATCCCGGCGGACATTTCCATGCACGGCACGATGAATACCGTGCGGACTTCCATGCGGCCGAACTGGACATGATTCGCGCCGTGAAGCAGAAGCCCTTCTGGATCATGGAGCAGCAGAGCGGTATCACCGGCTGGGACGTCCTCGGCCGTGCGCCCAAGCCCGGACAGATCCCGATGTGGGCGATGCAGTGCGTGGCGCATGGTGCGGACACCATCGTGTTCTTCCGCTGGCGTTCCTGCCCCATGGGCACGGAGCAATACTGGCATGGCATCCTGCCGCATAACGGCGTGCAGGGACGCTACCATGCCGAGATCAGCGCGATGATGAAGAAATACGCGTCCCTGCTGGAGCAGATCCGCGGCGCGATGCCGCAGGCCCAGGTGGCGATCCTGCGCTCCTACGATCAGGAGCGCGCCATCGACATCCAGCCCCATCATCCCCAGCATCGCTACATCCAGCATTTGCTTACCTATTATAAGGCGCTCCACCGCGCCAACATCCCGACGGATTTCGTCTCCGAGGATCAGGACTGGAGCAAGTACAAGGTGCTCATCGCGCCGCTGCAGTTCCTCATGACCGCGGAGCATGCCGACAAGCTGCACGACTATGTCCGTCAGGGCGGACAGCTGGTGCTGACCTGGCGCTCCGGCGTGAAGGATGCCACCAATCTTTGCCATACCGAGGGCGTGGTGCCGTGCCTGGTGGATGACCTCTGCGGCGTGGAAGTGGCAGAATACGACTGCCTGCGCGATACGGACGGCCTTGTCCGCTGGGCGGATGCGGAATACCCCTGCAGCCAGTGGTGCGATGTGCTCCGGCTGACGACGGCACAGCCCGTGGCGGAATACGCCCATGAGTTCTATGCCGGGACCCCTGCCATCACCCGCAATCCCTACGGTCAGGGCCAGACCTGGTATGTTGGCACCACCATGGGCGATGCGCTGGCGGATCGCTTCGTGGCGGAGGTGTGCGCATCGGCAGGCATTGCGCCGCTGATGGATACGCCCCACGGGGTGGAGGCTGTCCGCCGCGTCAAGGACGGAAAAACGTGGCTGTTCCTGCTCAACCACAATGAAAGCGCCCAGCAGGCGGCACTGCCGGACGGCTTCCGCACCTGGGACGGCGCAGCGTGGACGGGCACGATCGACCCGCTGAGCGTGCAGGTGTTCATCCGTGAGGAATGACGGGCCTCAAAAAAACAAAGCAGCAAAAAGCTCCCCCTTCGGCCTGGCCGGAGGGGGAGCTTCAGCATATGATGGGGGATCGATCAGCGTTCGTACAGCCAGCGGATGGAGGTGCAGCTGCCCTTGGCGTTGATCTCGTATTCCAGCTGCCAGACATGGCCATCTGCCGTGCCGATGCGGTAGTAGACGGTCTTCTCGCCGCTGGGCAGGATGGAGATGACGCCCTGCTTGTCCTCGTTTTCGTAATACAGGCCGCGCTTAATGCCCGTGGCGCCCACCACCTGTCCGCAGTCCTTGAACTGGTCGGTGATTTTGCTTTCCGCCATGCCGACCTTGGTGTCGCGCGGGCCGGTGAACTGGTTGTTGGTGAAGAGCAGATCCGCCAGGACCCAGCCGCTCTTGATCTTCATGAAGGTCGCATAGCCCCAGTCGTAGGTGTACTTTTCGCAGTCGCCCTCGATGGTGTTCAGCGTGAGGATCTCCGGGCCGGTGCCGGTGCCGTATTTGGTCTGGAAGGCTTCGCGGGTGGTGGTGCCGAGCTTCAGGTCGGCGATGACATCATCTGTGGAGTACATCTTGCGGTAGTTGGGGGACACGTTGAATTTGAACGTGCGCTCCAGCGTGTTGCCCTGCTTGCCGTAGCCATTGACGGACACCGCCTTGAGGTAGACATAGCCGCCGAAATTGCCCAGCTGGATCTGTGTGCCGTCATAGATGGGGCTGTCCTGGTCCGGCTGGGAGCCGTCGATGGTGTAGTAGATGGTGATGGTCTGCGCCACCGGATCATCCAGCGTGGAGGCATAGCCGGGATTCTTCTCCAGGTCAGCCTCGCTGAGCGAACCGGGCTTGAGCGTCACCTTCTTCTTGGAGGTGTAGGTATTCGGCGCCAGGTTGCATGCCGGCTGAAGGGGCGTGGGGAGGTAGATCTGATAATCCGCGCGCATGGCATCGCTGACCAGATCGCCGTTGACGGCGACGGCGCGCAGCTGATGCTCACCCTCGCTGAGCTCGATGGGGCCTTCGTAGAGGATGCCGTCCTCGGGGAGTGTGGCGAATTTATCCAGCGTGTACCAGATCTCGCAATCCTGCTTCTGGATTAGCTCGATGGTCTGGGCGGCGTTGTAATAGCCGGCCATGACGCTCGCACTGGGCACTTCGGGCAGGATCTCCAGGCGCTGGCTGCGGAAGGTCGTCACACCGGTCTGCTTGTACGCCTCCGCCAAAAGGGCGGCAGCCTGCGCTTCCTTGCCCTCACTGAGCAGCACGCGGACCTGCGCGCGGTAGGCTTCCGGCGCACTTGGCACGACTTCGGTGTAGATGTAGGCATACACCGCTTCCGCCTCTTCCAGCTGATCGTTGGCCTCATAGGCGCTGCCGAGCTGGAGCAGGCCGGTCACATTGGGCTCATCCGCCTCTTCGTCCTTGGCGCGGGCGATGAGGAAATACTCGATGGACTTGTCGATATCGCCCGTGTGGAGGTATTCCTGACCGACCTGCCACATGGCGGCGGAGGAGGCATCCTGCCCCATACGGGCCATGAGCACCTGGCCAGAAGGCGTGCGTGTGAGGAAGATGTAGGTGCCGATGAGCATTGCGATGACCAGCAGCACACAGCCGATGAGCACATACGCCCAGTTGACGAGGCGCTTGTGGCGCATGCGGCGGCGCGCGCGGCTGTTGCGCTTGCTCTGGAGCATGATGGTAGGATTGGCACTCACGCCGTAATCCATGGGCGTGTCATCCACCTGACCGTCCTCCAGGCCGTAGAAGCGGCCGGTGCTGGCCAGGCTCTCCCGGCGTGAATAGGCCGCGCCGGTCTGCTCGGCGGTTTCGCGGGGGCGGGTATCTTCGAATGAGCGGCTGGCGCCCGTGCTGCCCGGGGCAGCGGGGGGCGGGGGAAGTTCGGAACGCACCTTGCGCAGGTGGCGCCCCTGGCGGAAGCTCATCAGCTCCTCTTCCTCCGTCGGCTGACGGTCAAGCAGCTTGCCGCAGCGGGGACAGACGATGTCGTCCTCTGCGGCGTAGGTATTGCAGTCCGGGCAAAGCACCGGCGTCACCTCCTGGTAGGGAATGGGTTATTCCGCAGTCTTTGCGGGGCGGTTGTTGATGGAATGGCCGTTGATGACCAGGTCGAAGGAGCAGTGCAGGAAGGCTGCAGCCTGCTCACACATGGCGATGCGGCTCATATAAATTTGAAGGTACTCCATGACCGAGGAGGACGTATCCATGGTCAGTTCATGGCGGATGACGCGGTTGGCGCGATCCACCGTGACCTGGTTCTCCGTGATGGAGAAGTTCACGCGGTCGTGGATGTCAGTGGGATCGGGCTTCCCGTGGCGGACGCGGCTCTTGTGCGCGTCGGACTTATCGCCCAGGGCCAGCGCAGCGCTCACGTTGGACGAGATGAAGCCGCTCTGCTCCTCGTGGTTGCCCACGGCGGTGATGATCTCCATCACATCGGCCATATCCATGCCGGCCTCACGGAGGATGGGCAGCAGCAGCACCGCGCCCAGGGGACCGTGGTCGTGCCGGTTGACGGAGTTGCCCACATCATGCACCCAGCCTGCGATGGCGGCCAATTCGACCTCGCGCGGGGAATAGCCGAGGCTCTTGAGGATGTAGGCGGCCGTTTTGCTGACATAGCCCACATGACGGGGGCCGTGTTCGGTGAAGCCCATGCTCTCCAGATAGCGGTTGCCCGCGCGGATCAGCGCGTTGATGGATTCATTCTGCTTGATCTCCTGTAATGTGACCATGGTGCTCCTTTCCGGTGCGGATCGGTGCGGCTCAGTCGTCGCCTTCCATCGCACGCAGCGCGTCGTATTCTGCGTCCTCGTAGAATTCCTTCTTGGGGGCCTCGCCGCCGAGCATCTCGATGGCGTTGCGCAGCTCGATGAAGTCCATATACTTGCACTTCTCGTCCATCGCGGCTTCCATCAGCACGGGCAGGGCGCGGTCATCACCGAGCTTGGCCAGATAGCTGGCGAACAGCGCGCGGCGGGTGGGGTTCGCCTTAAACAAACGAACGGCGAGGTCAAAAACCTGCTGATTGCCAGGATAATTCACCAGCACGTCAAGGAAAGCCTCCTGACCGGCGCGGTTGGCATGGGGCAGCTCCTGCAGGATGGGCTGCACGACGGCCTTGCCCATCTCGCGTAGGCTGTCCAGGGCGTTGTCCGCCAGATCATCCACCTCGTCGCGGTCGAGCTGCCAGGTGATGTAGAGCATTTTGGGCAGGGTGGATTCCATATCGCGCAGCAGGCCGATGGCGGTCATGCGGGCCTCCTCGGTGATGGCGGGATCCTCATCCTTGAGCAGGGCCAGCAGGCGCTTCTCGCAGGGCTTGCCGACGGCCTGGATCTGCTCCAGCAGCAGCTCTGGCACGGGGATCTCGCGGCTGGTGTATTCCACCAGCCAGTCCACCAGATCCTTCGCGTCCTCAAACTGGGAGAAATAAGCCCCGGGCGTCACGCCGTCGAGCCACTTGGCAGGGGTGTTGAGGAACATCATATACACACGGGGGAGATCGGCCTCCATCGCGTCGTAATTGCGGTAATCCTTCGTGTGCTCCTTCATCCACTGGGAGGTGAAATCAGCAAAATGGTCGTCAAAGTTGATGCACTTCATCCTATGTCTCCCTTCTCCGGCGAGGCCGGCACAAATTCGTATTCATAGCCCGTCAGGCGGCGCTGGAGCGCACGCAGGACGCGGCTGATCCGCCGGGGCGGAAGCGGCCCTCGGGTGGCCGCACGCATGGCCTTCTTATCGAGCCCCTGGCGGCGCAGATACAGCACCTCGATCGCGGTGCACCAGGCATAGCGGTCATCCGAGGCGGCGGAAAGGCGCTGCGAGGGGGTCATATGCTTCCAGCAGACGGCAGCAAATGCGGCGATCTGGCTGCTTTGGCGGTATTGACGGGTTGCGGACAGCAGGGCGGGCAGGAAGATCAGCCACGGCTGACGTTGCTGGGATTCATTCAGGCGTCTGCACTGGATGCGCTTGTACCCATCGGGTGTATGGAGGAGCAGATCCTCTTCGTACCCTGCCTCGCCCAGACGCACCAGCGCCCACTGCAGATCCAGCCCGTGCAGAGCTGGTGCAGCGAGCAGCTCCTTGAGCAGTTGCGTCACGGCCGGGGAGGCCGGCATGCGCGAGACCGCATCGGCGGCGAAATGCTGCTCGGCTAGACTGTCACTGGCGAACATCCAGTCCAGCAGCTGGCGCGACCGGCTGCCGATGCACAGCGTTTCATCCACGCTCTGCTGTGCGGCGAGGGCGGTGAATTCCTCCTGCTGGCGGATGCGTTCCTCCTGCGGAACGGGGATCGCCAGCGGCGCAAAGTGGCCTGTGTCCGCCTGCGGACAGGAAAGATAGCTGGCGGCGGTGCGGTTGTCCGGATCGATCGCGAGGATCTCCTGCCAGACCGGATTCGCCGCCTGCGGATCATCCTTGCGCAGCAGGGCGGCCTTGGCGATCAGCAGGGGAATGCGGTGGGGCGTGGCACGCAGGTGGACATCAAGATATTTGGTCAGCTGGGTGCGGGCGTTCAGCGCCCGGGCGGTGGCGAGGAAGCGGTCTTCCTCCATCGCGTTTTTCGTGAAGGGGATGGCTGCGTCCAGCACGAAGCGCGCCGCGCGCGGACGATCCATCTGCTTGAGGAGCGCCGCGAGTGCGGTCAGTGCCAGCGCGTTTTGCGGATCGTACCGCCGCACCTGCAGCAGGTAGGCCAGGGCGCTGGAGCGATCGTCCGTCAAAGAGGAAAACATGGCCGCTGAGACCAGCAGCTTCGGCTTGTCGTCCGTCAGGCGAAGGGCGCGGCGGATGCGCCGGTGTCCCAGCTCGGGGTTGCCCATGGGCAGGGCAAACAGGCCGCGGCGGATCATCTGCTCGGTGCGGTGGGGGATGCTGTGTCCGGCAGAAGGCGGTTCGATCTCCGCCAGCAGGGCGCGGGCGGCATCGCCGTCGGCCGACCAGGGATCCTCCTGCAGCTGATGATAGGCACAGTCCGATGCCTTCGCGGCATGCCCCATTGTCTGGAAGCAATGCGCCAGGTCGATCCACACGCCGGGCTGATGGGGATCCATGGCCAGGATGCGGCTCAGGATGCGTGCGGCGGCCTCGGGGTTGCCCGTCCAGCGGAGCTCATCGGCCAGGGCCTGCCAGGCTGCGGGCGTCTGATCCTGCTCTGCGGCCCGGCGCACCAGCGTCACGGCATCCAGCGCCTGCCCCTGTCGGCGCATCCGGACCGCGGCTTGACGCATCTTGCTGCCGGACAGGCGAAAGGGAAAAAGCGTACCCTGTTCGTTTTGATTCATGGAAGCTCCTTGGGGGATGGGGCAGGCCCCATCTCAGTCACGGGTGGCGCGGGTGAGAAGCTCGCGCAGATCTTCCGTGGAGAAGAAATACTTGCTGTGGCAGAAGTGGCAGCCCAGCTCGGCGCCGGTATCCTCATCGATGATGGTCTGCAGTTCGCTGCGGCCAAGGGAGATGAGGGCCTTTTCCATGCGGTAGCGGGAGCAGCCGCAGTGATAGCGCAGGGGGGTGCGTTCCAGCACCTGCAGATCCATGCCGCGGAACCAGTCCTCCAGCAGCTCCTCCTTGGGGGCGTAGGTCAGCTCGCGGCTGATGTCGGAGAACATGGGGCTGCGCAGCTCCAGCTGGTCGATCACCTCATCCGGGCAGCCGGGCAGGGGCTGGAGGAGCAATCCGCCGGCCTTGAGCACCGCATCGCCGGACACCAGTGCGCCCAGCGCCACCAGGGAGGGCTGCTGCTCGGACACGGTGTAATAATTGGCGAAGTCGATGCCTAGCTCGCCGGACACCAGCTCGATCTGGCCCACATACGGCTCGCGCAGACCCAGATCCTTGATGACGGTCATGTAGCCATCCTTGCCGATGGCGCCGCCGACGTTGAGCTTGCCGTCCTCGCGCAGGGGCAGCTCCACCCGCGGATCATCCGCGCAGACCTTCAGGTCGCCATGGTTGGCCACAGCCACCACGGTGCCCATCGGACCGCCACCCTTGATGTTGACGGTGACGGATTCGTTCTCGCCCTTCATCATCACGCCCAGCATGGCGGTCGCCGTCATCAGGCGGCCCATGGCGGCGGTGCAAACGGGGGTCGAATTGTGGATATCCGCCGCGCGCTGCGCCATCTGCGTGGTCTCGCACATCATCACGCGCACCTGACCGTCCATCAGCGTGCCGCGGATCATTTCATCGCCTTCGTGGCGTTCGATTTGAACCTTGTGTTCAGCATCCATATTCGTGTTCTCCTTCTTGCATGCATCACATGTTCGCATTTTTGCGCGCGGTGAAATGCCAGCGCTGTTCCTTGTCGCGCGGGGATTCCATCCGGCTGTTGCCGTAGACATGCACATCTGTGAAGCCGCAGCTTTCCAGCAGAGCCGTCAGCCCTTCGGCGGAATGCGCCTTCTGCTTCTGCTCCTCATCGATGCGGCGGTAGCGACCATCCTTCTCCCGCAGGAAGAAGCACAGCGCCATGTCGCAGATGCCGGTCTTCTTGCTGTAGCTGTTCTGCCAGACGTAGGTGACGTCCTCCCGATCCTCGCAGATGAGCTGATCGCCGAGGACGTTTTCCAGCTTCCAGGGGGTCGAAATGTCGAAGATCAGCGCGCCGCCGGGGCGAAGCGCCGCATGGGCCGCCTGGAAGAACGCGCGGACGTCCTCATCCGTCAGCAGATAATTCACACCGTCGCAGGTGGCCAGGACTGCATCCATCTGGCGGTGGAGGTGCAGCCGGCGCATATCCTGCTGGATGAAGGGGATGCCCACGCCGGCCTTGCGGGCCTTCTGCGCGGCGATCCACAGCATCTCCTGGGACAGGTCGATGCCGGTCATCTGGTAGCCATGCCGGTACAGCGGCAGCGTCAGGCCGCCCGTACCGCAGGCACATTCGCAGACCTTGCTGCCCGGCAGCACATCATTGCTCTGGAGCAGCATGGCGTAAAGATCCGCCCAGCGCTCATAGTTCACATTGTCCATGAGCTGGTCGTATACTTCAGCAAAACTCGTGTACAATTCCTGTTACTCCTGTTTCTCCGTTGAATGGCGCAGCGCCGCGCCGATGCGTCCCGTGTTCTTGGCGGATAAGCCCGCCCAGCCGTTCTGCATCAGCTGAATGGTCAGCCCCAGGCGCTTTGCTGCCTCATATTTGCGTCTTTCCCTTGGGGTCAAACGCCAGTTCATGCGCATCCCTCCTATCGATCATTGGAGATAGGATGTGCATGGGCTGTGGAAATCATTCCTGATCGCCGCGGTTGGCGTAGCCGTTCTCCCAGGGCTTGAGCTCGCGCTCGTCTTCCTCTTCGTCCAGGTCTTCGTCATCGTCCTCCGCCAGACCGCGGCCGACCTGCGCGCCCTCGATGCGGCTGTTGATGAAGCGGTCGAACTGCGCATTGGTATAGGAAGCGGTCACAAAGCGGGACAGCGCGAAGCCGAACAGCAGATAGTAGACAAAGACCAGCAGCGGCACCCACAGGCTGCCCAGCAGGAAGGTCAGCACGGTGCCAAGCAGCAGCGGCACGCAGTGCAGCAGGCGGATGCCGACGCTCATGGGCAGACGGCCGATGGCCAGCAGGATGCTGTTGCGCAGGACGGTGCGCAGGCTCATCTTGTAGGTGACCAGCATCGGGTAGGCGTAGGTGACCGCCAGCGACCAGAGCAGCGCCACCATGAGGGTGAACATCTGCGGCACGACCATGATCCAGTTGTCGGCGATCATGTTGCCGTAGAAGCGCCAGCAGATATACGCCAGGAACGGCACCACAGAGGTGATGGCGGACAGCACCAGTGAAGGCTTCCAGTTTTCCTTCATCGCGTCCTTCATGTCCGACCAGATGAAGGCGTGCTCGTCACGCGCCCAGTTGCGGGTCACATACGACAGACCGGCAGTCCAGGGGCCGGTGATGAAGATGCACGGGATGAGCAACAGCAGGGTGGTGGTGAGCATATCCGGCAGGAGGGACACCTGCTCCTCCATCAGGGCGAGGGTCTCTTCTTCGGTCATTTCCACCTGGACGAGCTGGGTGGTGGTGGTGCCGTCCTCATTGGTGATGGTCTGCTCCTCCGTCGGCGCCGCGCCCATGGACAGAACGAACATCACCAGCGTGCCGATGACCAGCATCGTCGGGATCCACGGGATCATGTAGATCAGGTTGATGCGGCACAGCGCGCTCATGCGGACGCGCAGCATCTCCCAGAACAGCTGCCAGCGGTTCTTCGGCAGATCCTCGGGGTTGTAGTCGCCCTTGCCGGATTTGCCATAGTAGTAGTTGTTCATGAACTTGCCAAACATTGTGGAGTCCTCCTTAAGGACGGGGCTGAGCCTTCCTGCAGCCCCTGTATTGTTGCCACCTTCGTCCGCCCGTGGGCACACGATATCATCTTATTATAGCACATGTTGTCGATTTTGCAAAGCGAAAACCAGCCGCGGCGCAACATTCACACAAATTTAACGGATCGGCGGGGGAGAGCGATGCAGGCCGGACGCGCGCGGTGCTTTTGCCCTTGCAATTTGTGCGGATACGCGGTATAATGTAATCTGCTAAAGTAGATAAACATCAGGAGGAACTTACATATGAAGGTGATTTTGCTTCAGGACGTCAAGGGCGTCGGCAAGAAGGATACCATCGTCAACGCGGCGGACGGTTATGCCCGCAACTTCCTTTTCCCGCAGAAGCTGGCTGTGGAAGCCACGCCCGGCGCGATGAAGGGCATCGAGAAGATGCGCAAGGCCGAGGCGGAGCGTGAGGCGGAACGCCGTGCGCAGGCCACCGAGGTCGCCGGCAATCTGCGCGGCAAGCGCATCAACATGCAGGTGAAATGCGGTGCGCAGGGCCGCCTGTACGGCTCCATCACCAGCGCGGAGGTCGCGTCCGAGCTGAACAAGCAGCACGGCGTGAGCATCGACAAGCGCGACATCAAGTGCGAGAACATCCGCGCGGTGGGCGATGTGGACATCGAGGTGCGCGTGTACAAGGACATCAGCGCCAAGATGGTCGTGCATGTGGAGCCCGTGCCTGCGAAGTAAGCACTGAGATCAACTATATCTATTAGTAGAAAATGATGCTGCTCAGCAGCTGATGCAATGGCATTGGCAGCGAGAAGAATGAATAACGGGTGTCCGGAGGGACGACGTCCCTGTGGCAGGGTCCGGGGGCAACACCGGTAGAAGACGCGATGTGGTCAACAGCGGAGCGACCCTGTTCCGGTCAGGTATCAAGGACGACGAAATAACGGGTGTCCAGAGGGGCGACGTCCCTTTGGCGGGGTCCAGGGGCAGCGCCCTTGGTGGCAGGGTCCAGGGGCAGCGCCCCCTGGAAGGAGGTGAAAGAAGATGTCCGAATATCAGGGCGTGACGCCGCCGAACAGCGTCGAAGCGGAACAGAGCGTCCTGGGCGCGATGCTGCAGGACGGCAACGCGGTGCTGATGGCGGCGGAATCCCTCTTGCCGGAGGATTTCTATCAGCCGCAGCACAAGGAGATCTTCGACGCCATGATCGCCCTCCACCGCGAGCAGAAGCCCATCGACTTCATCACCGTGGACAGCGAACTGTCCCGGCGCGGCACGCTCGAAGGCGCAGGCGGCACGGCATATCTGCTCCGCCTGGTGCAGTATGTGCCGACCACGGCCAATGCCAAGGCGTATATCGGCATCGTGGCGGAAAAATCCACCCTGCGCAAGCTCATCAAGGCCTCGCAGGAGATCTCGCAGGAATGCTATTCCCAGCAGAATCCCCTGCAGGAGACCCTCGGCCATGCCGAGAAGGCCATTTTCGACATCGTCATGAACCGCGCGTCCGGCGAGGCGCTCAAGCCCATCAAGGACGTGCTGTACAACACCTACGCCAACATTGAGGAGCTGGCGAAGCTCAAGGGTCGCGTGTCCGGCGTGCCGTCCGGCTTTACAGCGCTGGATCAGCTGCTGACCGGCTTCCACGGCGGCGAATTGATCATCCTGGGCGCTCGTCCGTCCATGGGTAAGACCTCGCTGGCGATGAATATGGCCGGTTACGCCGCGCTCTACGGCGGAAAGTCCGTTGCCGTGTTCTCGCTGGAAATGCCGCGCGAGCAGATCGCCCTGCGCCTGCTCTGCTCCGATGCCAAGGTCAATATGCAGCGTGTCCGCCAGGGTACGCTGACCGGTGATGACTGGATGCGCCTGGCCAAGTCCATCGGCCCGATGTCCAACAGCCGCATCTTCATCGACGATACGGCCGGCATCACCCCCACGCAGCTGCGATCCCGCTGCCGCCGGCTGATGATGGACAAGGGCCTGGATCTGATCGTGGT
>CAZIUA010000022.1:0-32202 GCA_964542315.1 uncultured Faecalibacterium sp.
TAGGTGAAGTCAACGTGACCGGGGGTGTCGATCAGGTTCAGCGTGTAGGTCTCGCCGTCCTTGGCCTTGTACTGCATGTTGACAGCCTTGGATTTGATGGTGATGCCGCGCTCTCGCTCCAGCTCCATGGAGTCGAGGATCTGCTCGGTCATCTCGCGCTTTTCAAATACGCCCGTCATTTCCAGGATGCGGTCCGCCAGGGTGGACTTGCCATGGTCGATGTGGGCGATGATGCAAAAATTGCGGATCTTGGATAATCTTTCAGACAAAGTCGTTGCCTCCGTTCAAATGGGCAGATTCATACATCCTGTATTGTACCTGATTTCATGCCGGAATGCAAGAAAATTCCGCCGGATCTGCCGTGAATTTCAGCAGCGCAGGCGTTTCTTGACGCCCGCGGGGGCGCTGTGGTATCATCAGCAGGAAGAAATAGACAGAAAATGTCGTATACGCCGGCCGGGAAACATGCTATCATGTGAGCATCAAATGCAGGAGGTGCATCCAGGGATGAATGTCAAACAGGCCAGACAGCTGATCAAATGGGTGGCGGAGGATCTCTCAATCCCCGCGGTCAGCATGATGGATCTGCGCCGGATGGACGAGGAGGAACTTGTCCGCGTTGGTGCGTCCGTGGGATTGACCAGGGAAGATCTGGCGACAAACCGCAGCCCTGTGCCGGATGCGGTGCGGAAGAAGTACAAGGTGTTCGATCTTCTGTCCCAGTGGGATCTGGCAGGCATGCTCGTCGGCAAATACGGGCCGATGCGGTTCCTTCAGCGGGTGTTTGGCTCACGCTATGGAGGACCGGATGTGCCGTCGGAGGAAGAGGAGCGCGAGATGATGGCCCGCGCGGTGCTTCCCCGATGCGATGCCAAGGCGCGCCAGATCAATGAGCTGTTCCCCGGCAGCTTCCCCGTGGAGCTGCCTGCGCTGAAAATTATGGTGGAAACGAGCAACTTCCGTTCATTCAAGGAAGTGTATCAGCTGGCGGATGCGTTCGATGATCTGGTGGAATGCTATGGCAAGCTGTTCTTCAAGGCGCTGGAGGGCGATCTGACGGAAAAACAGGCGCTGGAGTTCGATCTGCTCTCGTCCTTCCTGGAAGCCAGGGATGTGGTGGATGTCCGCCACCGGATGACATACGCCTATGTGGCGGAAAACCGCACGATGTTGCGCGAAGAAGGCTTCCATCAGTGCAGCAGCTATGTGGGCATCCGCCGGATCATTCCCGTCTGGAAGGCACGCGAGTTCTATGCCGACCAGGCGTATGTGACGCGCTATATCGAGCGGCACGACGTTGCAAAGGTGGAGATCCGGCGGTTCCTGTCAAAGATCGATGCCTTCTCGTGCTGCTACGTCTTCATTCAGAATATGGAGGAGCACGAGCTCCTGCAGAGCCTGCCCGAAGAAGAACGCATGGAGCGCGAAACCGCCAACATGCCGCAGGAAGAGATGGACGAAAGTAACGCGACCTATCTCATCAGCGATCCGATCCTGGTCACAAAGGTGGGGGATGAAGTCAGCGAAAAGGACCTCATCATCGCCGAACGCGGCCTGAAGATGGTCAAATCCGTCCGCAATGGCGGCGTGCTTCCGCGGCGCAGGCAGGAGAGCTATGATATCCTGCGGCGGCGGATGAAGCGCTTCGGCATGGAGATTCCGGAGCAGCCCGACGTCCCAGTGCCGGATGAACTGGCGGATTTCATGCTCGATGAGGAAGAAGGTGACTGGGATGAGTAACATCAGCTACAGCATCGCAGCCGGTTTCGCCCTGAAACACCTGATTCGCGAGCATTACGCGTCCCAGCAGGAATTCGCTGAGGATTTCGGCGTGGAACTGCGCACCGTCACGCGCTATGTGACCACGGGCATCGGCAAAATGGTGACGGTGGAGGAGATCGCGGATTTCTTCGAGATGGATCTGCTGGACTTCCTGCGGCTGGGGAAGCAAATGGCGGAATGAGCCTTACGCACATGAAGCAAGCTGCCTGACCGATGAACAAAATGGGGGACGGAATAGCCGATGGGCATCCATCGCGGCGCTGTTCCGCCCCTCTTCTTTTGTTTATCAAGAAAAAATGTTCTTTTTATGTATTCCCAAACAACAGCTTTTATGTTACAATAGGGGTTGCGGAAGAAATATCCGCAAAAAGAATTGAAAGGGGAACAACATAATGAAGCGTATCATTGCTGCGATCCTGTCCCTGGCGATGGCGCTGACCATGATGGTCGTGCCTGCCATGGCGGAAAACGCTGATGCCGACATCATCATCGTCGGTGCTGGCGGCGCTGGTCTGTCTTCTGCGATCCATGCCGCTGAGGCTGGCGCGGAGAAGGTCATCGTGCTGGAAATGACCGCCAAGACCGGCGGCGCGCTGAACTTCACCTCCGGCTCCATGTCTGCGGCCGGTACCATCATCCAGAAGGAGGAAGGTATCGAGGACACCGTGGAGTCCTATGTGGCTGACATCATCAACAATGGTGATGACTTCGGCGGCCAGCCCAACGAGAAGCTGATCCGCGTGTATGCCAACGACGCCGCTGAGGTGTTCGACTGGCTGTACGAGAACGGCGTCAAGGACGGCTTTAAGCCCGGCGCGGCCCGTGCCGTGTTTGCGCCCGAGCATGCCCTGTACTCCGTGAAGCGCACCTACAAGCCCAGCGCCACCGAGGCCGGCTACAAGTCTGCCGCGCATCAGGTGCTGGACAAGCTGGTCGCTGCGGATGACCGCATTGAGATCATCACCCTGACCACCGCCAAGGAGCTGATCGCCAACGAGAAGGGCCAGATCACCGGCGTCAAGGCCATCGGCCCCGACGGCGAGGTGACCTACACCTCCAAGCACGGCGTCATCGTCTGCACCGGCGGCTACTCCTCCAATGCCAAGCTGATGGGCAAGTACTCCGAGTACGGCGAGTACTATGTGGCTGGCGGCGCTCCCGGCGCTGACGGCTACGGCATCTACATGATGCAGAAGGTCGGCGCGGGCATCACCGCCATGGATGCCATCCCCACCTTCCCCATGGGCATGGTCGCGAAGGATGACCCCACCCGTGGTCAGATCGCTTCCACCTACACCTGGAAGACCGGCGGCATCGTCGTCAACCAGGAGGGCAACCGTTTCTGCAACGAGACCGAGAGCAACCCCGCCATCCGCGAGGTCGCGCTGGAGCAGCAGCCCCAGGCCGTGCAGTACGACATCTACACCGACAAGATCCTGGAGGATCTGATGCAGACCTCTTCCTCCGTCTTCATGAAGTTCTACTTCTACGAGGGCGGCGCTGGCGCGCATGTGATGTACTCCGCTGACTCCCTGGAGGAGCTGGCTGAGAAGATCAACGTGCCTGCTGAGAACCTGGTCAACACCGTTGCCAAGTATAACGCGGCTGTGGATGCCGGCGTGGATGAGGAGTTCGGTCGCGTGCTGAACGCCACCGACGAGAGCTACAACCTGGCGATCAACAAGATCGAGGGCGAGAAGTTCTACGCCATCCGCCTGCATGCCCTGTGCGTCATGACCTTGGGCGGCGTCACTGCCAACGAGAACATGCAGGTGCTGGATGAGAGCGGCAACGTGATCCCCGGCCTGTATGCGGCTGGCGAGTGCGTCGGCGGCATCTGGGGCAAGTTCGTCTCCGGCGGCACCGGCGTCATGGGCCCGATCGTCTTCGGCCGCATCGCTGCCCAGCACGCCATGACCAATGAGATGGCGGAAGGCTATGAGGTAAAGGAATCCACCCAGCTGCTGGACGCTGCGCTCTTCGAGAAGGAAACCTCCTTTGAGGAGAAGTTCGACATGACCAAGACCCTCAAGGATGGCGAGTACGAAGCCACCGTTGACGGCCAGAATGGTCCCATGGTCGTGAAGGTCGTCATCACCGACGGCAAGATCGCGGACGTGGTCGTCGTCTCCAACAACGAGACCGAAGCCATCGCTGCTGCGCCTCTGGCCTCCGTGCCCGCTGCCATCGTCGCTGGCAACACTGCGACCGTGGATACCGTCGCTGGCGCGACCCTGACCTCCAACCGCATCATGAACGCTGTCGTTCTGTGCCTGGAGCAGGCGGCTCAGTAATTCCGCACGCACGGCTGATGCATTTCAGCGTGCATGCACCAGGACTCTCCCGTTTCGGCGGGGGAGTCCTTTTTTTGCTGCAGGGGACAAAAGCGCATCAGCGTCAGCATGCAGGCGCTGAGGGCGCACCACATCACGCTGTACGCCGCACAGACCTGTCCGCGCCAGTTCAGCGGCTGACGGCGGTAGTCCCACACCTGATGCCGTTTGTTCCAGATCGCGCCGCAGACCGCCTCGATCCCCGTGATGCCCAGTCCGCACAGGAGCGCCTTATGCCACAGGGGCTTGCGCATCCGGCTGATGCGGCGGATGAGCACCATCGCTGCGCCGCCTGCCAGGGACATCGAATAGTGCGTCCGGCCGCGGTAGAGCACCTCCAGCAGCGGATACCCGACAGCGCCAATGAAAAACATGCGCATGCAAAATCACCTCGGCGATAGCCTGCCCGATCAGCGCGCGGATGAACCGCCTGCCGGAGGACTTTAGCGGATTTTCCACCTGAAACCATTGACCTTTAGCGCGAAAAATGGTACATTATAAGGTGCGTCAGTGTAAGCTCATGGCGCTGTGCTTTTTTGAATCCGCAAAGGAGGAATCCCTGCTTGAATTATCAGGATAAGATCGAGGCCCTGCTGGAGAAGGTCCAGAAGGCGCCCCGTTACACCGGCGGTGAAATGAATTCCGTCATGAAGCCCTGGGGCGATGCTGATCTGCATTTCGCCTTCTGCTTCCCCGATACCTACGAGGTCGGCATGTCCCATCTGGGCATGAAGATCCTCTACGGCGCGATCAATGCGCAGCCGGATATGCTCTGCGAGCGTTTCTTCATGCCCTGGACGGATATGAAGGCGCTCATGGAAAGCGAGCAGGTGCCGCTCTTCTCCATGGAGAGCCGCCGTTCGGTCAAGGAGTTCGACGTGGTCGGCTTCACTCTGCAGTACGAGATGAGCTATACCAACGTGCTGGCCATGCTGGATCTGGGCGGCATTCCGCTGCTGCGTGAGGAGCGCGCGGAGGACGCGCCCATCATCGTGGCGGGTGGTCCCTGTGCCTTCAACCCCGAACCGCTGGCGGACTTCATCGATGCGTTCATGGTCGGCGACGGCGAGGAGCAGATCATCGAGCTGAACCGCGTCATCCTGGAAGGCCGTAAGACCGGCGCCTCCCGTATGGACATCCTCAAGCGGCTGGCCAGTGTGCGCGGCGTGTATGTGCCTGCGCTCTATGACGTGACCTACCATGAGGACGGCACCATCGCCTCCATGAAGCCCAACTGCGCCGAGGCGCCCGAAAAGGTGCTCAAGGCGATCATCACCGATCTGGATTCCGCCTACTATCCCAAGGAGATCCCCGTGCCCTATACGGAGATCATCCATGACCGCATCATGCTGGAGATCATGCGCGGCTGCACGCGCGGCTGCCGCTTCTGTCAGGCGGGCATGCTGTATCGTCCCGTGCGTGAACGCAGCCTGGAGCATCTGGTGGAGCTGGCGGAATCCCTCGAGAAGTCCACCGGCTATGACGAGATCAGCCTGTCCAGCCTGTCCTCGGGCGACTATACCTGCCTGGCTGAACTCATCCGCGAGTTGATCCGCCGCCTGAATGAAAAGCGCGTGTCAATCAGCCTGCCCAGCCTGCGTCTGGACAGCATCCTGAAGGATGCGCTGGCCGAAACGCAGAAGGAGCGCAAGACCAGCCTGACCTTCGCGCCTGAAGCCGGTACCCAGCGCCTGCGCGACGTCATCAACAAGGGCGTCACGGAGGATGACCTGATCTCCAAGGTGCGCGATGCCTTCCAGGGCGGCTGGTCCAGCGTGAAGCTGTATTTCATGATGGGTCTGCCCACTGAAACCTATGAGGATCTGGACGGCATTGCCGATCTGGCGCAGAAGGTCGTGGCGGAATACTTCGCCGTGCCCAAGGCGCAGCGGGCCAAGGGCCTTCGCGTGACCTGCAGCGCGTCCGTGTTCGTCCCCAAGCCCTTCACGCCCTTCCAGTGGGAGCCCCAGGACACCCAGGAGTCCGTTCGCGCCAAGCAGCAGCATGTGCGCGACGCCTTCAAGCAGATCAAGGGTGCGAATTTCAATTATCATGAGTCCGACCTGAGCTATCTGGAGGCATGCTTCGCCCGTGGCGACCGCCGTATGGGCAAGGTGCTTTTGCAGGCATACCGCAAGGGCTGCGTGCTGGATGGCTGGTCCGAGTGCTTCAAATACGACGCCTGGCGCGAGGCCTTCGACGAGACCGGCATCGATCCGGCGTTCTATGCCTTCCGCCGCCGCGAGAAGGATGAGATCCTGCCCTGGGATCATATCGACTGCGGCGTGACGAAGGAATTCCTCTGGCGCGAAAAGGAAAAGGCCGAGCAGGCCAAGACGACAAAGGATTGCCGCAAGGGCTGCAATGGCTGCGGTCTGCAGCGCTTTAAGGGAGTGTGTTCATTTTGCGGATGATGGCAGTGTTTGAAAAGGGCGAGCGTCTGCGCCACATCGGCCACCTGGATATCCAGCGGGCCGTGATGCGTGCGCTGCGCCGCTCCGGTTTGCCGGTGAGCTATTCCAAGGGCTTCAATCCCCATATTCTGCTGACCTTCGCGTCTGCGCTGTCCACCGGTGCGGCCGGACGCAAGGAGATCATGGAGGTCCAGCTGGAGCGCGAGGTCTCCCCGGCGGAATTCGTTTCCGCGATGAATGGCGCCATGCCGCCGGATATGCAGCTGTCCTCCGCGCGCGTGCTGGATGACAAGCATGTCGCGCTGATGGCGCAGGTGCAGGCCGCGGATTATACCATCACTATCCTGGAGGAGGACGCAGCGCAGAAATTCGTCGCTGCGCTGCCCGCGTTCCTCGCACAGGGGCAGATCCTCACCATGCGCAAGACCAAGTCCGGCATGAAGGAGACGGACATCCGTCCCTTGCTGCTTGAGCTGACGGGCGAGGGGAATGCGCTCCACGCGACGATGACCCTGACCGAGCGTCTGGCGTGCAAGCCGGGCATGCTCATGGAGGCACTGTCCGCCTTTACCGGCGTTGACGTGCCCCGTGCGATGGTCGTGCGCAACGGCCTCTTCGGCGCGGATGAAAGCGGTGCGCTGGCGCCGCTGGAGATGCTGTGATGCGCGAGATCTTCATCCGCAGCACGGACATGATGGAGATCGCCGTCATGGAGAATGAGCGGCTGGTGGAATACCTGCCGGCTGACCCGGAGGCCTCCTCAGAGGCGGTCTATCTGGGCCGTGTGGAGCGCATCATGCCCGGCATGAAGGCTGCTTTCATCCAGATCGGCCAGGAAAAATGTGGGTTTCTTCCGCTGGAGGAGCGCAATCTGGCGGAACTGCCGAAACTGCAGACCGGCATGAGCGTGCTCGTCCAGGTGCGCAAGGAGGCGCAGGGCGTCAAGGGCGCCTTCCTCAGCAGGGACATCACCCTGTGCGGGGAATTCGTCCTCTATACACCCCTGAGCTGCCGCAGCGGCGTGTCGTCCCGTATTACGGACGAAAAGACCCGCAAGGCACTGAAAAAGATGGCGCGCGAGATCACTGAGGGCGAATTCGGTCTTGTGATGCGCACGTCCTGCGAGAACGCTTCGGAGGATGTGATCTGCGCCGAGGTCGATGCGCTCCGCAAAAAGTGGGATTCGATCTGCAAGGCCGCGCCGACAGCCCATGTGCCGTCGGTCCTGCATGCGCCGCGCACCACGCTGGAACTGGTGCTCGCGGATTATCATGCCCGCGGTATCGACCGGATCAGCACCAATGATGCCGCCCTGGTGGAGAAGCTGTGCGCGTTTGCGCCCGTCCGCCTGATGGGGGACGATCTGTTCGACATTGCCCGCATTTCCACCCAGGTGAAAAAGGCGCTGGAACGCCGCGTCTGGCTGGAAAGCGGCGGCAACCTCGTTTTCGACTCATGTGAAGCGATGACCGTGGTGGACGTGAATACCGCGAAATTCGTTGGCACGCGGAAGCTGTCCGAAACGGTGCTGCAGACCAACCTGGAGGCCTGCGAGGAGATCGTGCGCCAGGTTCGTCTGCGCAATCTCAGTGGCATCATCATCATCGACATGATCGATATGGATACCGCGGCGGATCGTCAGGCAGTGCTGTCGGCGCTGGAAAAGGCTTTCGCGCTCGACCGCGTCAAGACGGTCGTGCATGGCTTCACATCCCTCGGCCTGGTGGAGATGACGCGCAGGCGTACCCGTCCGCCGCTGCGGGAAAGCATGAAAAACCGATCCCGGATTCAGGAGGAAGACCCAGATGACTGAACGCAAGCCCATCCATATTTCCCCGGAGGAGCTGGCCCAGCAGCGCCAATATGCTGCGATGGTCAGCGCCATGGCGGATCGTCCCGCATCGTACCATGTGGTGACCTACGGCTGCCAGATGAACGCCCATGATTCCGAAAAGCTGGCCGGCATGCTGCGCGATATGGGCATGACGGAGGCGGCGAACCGCACCGAGGCTGACTTCGTGATCTTCAACACCTGCTGCGTCCGGGACAATGCGGAGCGCCGCGTCCTTGGCAATGTCACCTGGCTGAAGGAGTGCCGCAAGAAGAATCCGAAGCTGATCATCGCCGTGTGCGGATGCATGATCCAGCAGCCCGGCATGGCGGAAAAGATCCTCAAGCAGTATAAGTTCGTTGACCTTGCCTTCGGCACGTCCAACCTGCACAAGCTGCCGGAGCTGCTTTATCAGACCCTGCGCAGCGAGCAGCCCGTCGTCGTCGTCGAGGACAAGGATGCCATCGCCGAGGATCTGCCCATCAAGCGTCTGCGCAAGGATGCGGCGTATATCACCATCATGTATGGCTGCAACAACTTCTGCAGCTACTGCATCGTGCCGTATGTCCGCGGGCGCGAGCGTTCCCGCGAAATGTCCGCGATCCTGAAGGAGGCCGCCGAGCTGAAGGCTTCCGGCGTGAAGGAGATCATGCTCCTGGGCCAGAACGTCAACAGCTACGGCAAGGGGCTGGAAGGCGATGTGACCTTCGCCAAGCTCCTGCGCGCGCTGGATGACATCGGCATTGAGCGCATCCGCTTCATGACCAGCCACCCCAAGGATCTCTCGGACGAGCTGATCGACGTGATGGGTTCGTCCAAGCACATCCTGCCGCAGTTCCATTTGCCGGTCCAGCATGGCAATGATGAGATCCTCCGCCGCATGAACCGCCACTACACCCGGGAACAATACCTTGACCGGGTGCGTAAGCTGCGCCAGGCAGTGCCGTCCATCGGCCTGACGACGGATATCATCGTCGGCTTCCCCGGTGAAACGGAGGAGCAATTCCAGGATACGCTGTCCATCGTCCGCGAGGTGGGCTATGACAGCGCGTTCACCTTCATTTATTCCCCCCGTACCGGCACGGTCGCGGCAGGCCTGCCCGATCAGGTGCCGGAAGATGTGGCCACCGACCGCATCCAGCGCCTGATCGCTGTGCAGGAGGAATGCCAGCGCAAGGCGATGGCGCGCTTTGTGGGCATGGAGGAGGAAGTGCTGGTGGAGGGCCTGAGCCGCCGCAGCAACAAGGCCGTGTCCGGCCATGGCCGCCACGGCGTATCCATCACCTTCCCGGGCAGTGAGGCTGACATCGGCCAGATCGTGCCGGTGCGCGTCACGGCCATGAAGAACAACACCCTTGTGGCGGAACGAATTGATCATCAGGAGGGAAATGACCATGCGTGATGTGATGACGAAGGCTCAGGCGCTTGCCGAGGCCATCCTGCAGAGCGAGATCTACCAGCGGATGCACCAGCTGGAGGAACAGGTGACGAAGGACGACGCAGCCACTGCGACCGTCTCCGCCTATATGGAGAAGCGCAACAACGTGGAGATGCTCCTGCGCGCGCCTGATTTTGACGCTGAGAAGGTCGCCGCGGCAGGCGAAGAGCTGCAGGCGGCGGAAAATGCCATGAATGAATGCACCATCGTGAAGGATATGCGCGAGGCGCAGCAGTCCTTCCAGGAAATGATGGACAATGTGAACCGCATCCTCCGCCTGGTCATCACCGGCGAGGTGGAAGACGGCAATGGCGGCTGCACGGGCAACTGTGCTTCCTGCGGCGGCTGCGGACAGTAAGTCTGCGCAAGACGAATGAAACGGTAGGGAACAGCATGACTGGTTTGACCCCGATGATGCAGCAGTATCTTCAGCTGAAGTCTGAAAATAAGGACTGCCTACTCTTTTTCCGCCTGGGTGACTTTTACGAGATGTTCTTCGACGATGCGAAAACCGCCTCGCGTGAGCTCGAACTGACCCTCACCGGGCGCGACTGCGGCCTGGAGGAGCGCGCACCCATGTGCGGCGTTCCCTATCATGCCGTGGACAGCTATGTCGAGAAGCTGATCGCCAAGGGGTACAAGGTCGCCATCTGTGAGCAGATGGAGGATCCCTCGCTGGCCAAGGGGCTGGTGAAGCGCGGCATCACGCGCATCATCACCCCCGGCACGGTGATCGAGAGCAATATCCTGGATGAGCGCGCGAACAACTTCCTCCTGTCGGTGCATTTTTCCTCCGATAGGGCCGGTCTGGCGTTCGCGGATGTTTCCACGGGCGAATTCTACGTCCATGAGATCACCGCCCCGGCGGAGACCCTCGCGGATGAACTGGCGTGCATCACCCCGATGGAGATCATCGTCAGCGATCTGGTGCGCTTCCGCGAATGCGTGCGTCGCGATGACCTGACCGTCTCGGAGCAGCCTGCGGCATGGTATCAGCCGGCGAACGCCACGGAGGCGCTCTGCAGGCATTTCCAGCTCAATGACCTTTCGCCCCTGGGTCTTGCGGAGGAATACAAGGTCGGGGCCTGCGCGGCGGGCGCGCTGATGCGCTACCTGTCCGAAACGCAGAAGAATTCGCTGGAGCACATCACCGAGTTGCGCATCTATCAGGGCGATGAGACCATGCTCCTGGACCGGAACACGCGCCGCAATCTGGAATTGACTGAATCCATCCGCGGCCGCAACCGCAAGGGGAGCCTGCTGTCCCTGCTGGACAAAACGTCCACCGCCATGGGCGGACGCCTCCTGCGCTCCTGGATCGAGCAGCCCCTGATCCGCAAGGATAAGATCGAGCGCCGCCTGGACGCGGTGGAGGAATTCGCCGATCAGCATGTGCTGACCATGACCCTGCTGGAGGAGCTCCAGGGCGTGTATGATGTGGAGCGCCTGCTTTCGAAGGTCGCGTATAAATCCATCAACGCCCGTGACTGCCTGGCGCTTTGCGCGTCCATGCAGCGCGTGCCGGGCATCCGCCAGCTGCTGGAAAACTGCCAGAGCGATGCGGTGCGCGAGATCGCCGATGGGCTGGATCCGCTGGAGGAGCTGACGGATCTGCTCCGCCGCGCGATCCACCCCGATGCCCCTGCGCTCATCACCGAGGGCGGCATCATCAATGATGGCTACAGCGCCATGCTGGATGAATACCGTACTGCATCCACCAACGGCAAGCAGTGGATCCTCGAGCTGGAGCAGCGCGAGCGTGAGGAGACGGGCATCCGTAACCTCCGCGTGCAGTATAACAAGGTTTTCGGCTATTACATCGAGGTCACCAAGTCCTATTACGACATGGTGCCCATGCGATACGTCCGCAAGCAGACGCTGGCGAACTGCGAGCGCTTTATGACCCCCGAATTGAAGGAGATCGAGCAGAAGATCGTCGGCGCGCAGGAGCAGTCCGTTCGGCTGGAGCTGCAGCTGTTTACCGAGATCCGCGAGCAGATCGCGGCCCAGATCAGCCGCATCCAGCGCACGGCCATGGCGCTCAAGACGCTGGACGCGCTTCTGTCCCTGGCGCGCGTGGCGGTGAACAACCACTACGTCCGCCCCACCATGACCGAGGACGGTACGCTTTCCATTGTGGAAGGGCGGCATCCTGTGGTCGAACAGTCCATGCTGGAAGGCGGCTTCATCCCCAATGATACGGAGATGAACACCGAGGACAAGCGCATGTGCATCATCACCGGCCCGAACATGGCTGGTAAGTCCACCTATATGCGTCAGGTGGCGCTGATCACGCTGATGGCGCACATCGGCTCGTTCGTCCCTGCACGGGAGGCCACCATCCCCATCGTGGACCGCATCTTCACCCGTGTCGGCGCGTCGGATGATCTGGCCAGCGGACAGTCCACCTTCATGGTGGAAATGAGCGAAACGGCGTACATCCTGCGCAATGCCACGCCGCGCTCGCTGGTCATCCTGGATGAGATCGGCCGCGGTACCTCCACCTTCGATGGTCTGGCCATCGCCTGGGCGGTGGTGGAATACCTGACTGACAAGGAAAAATGCGGCGCGAAGACCCTTTTCGCCACCCATTATCATGAGCTTTCCGAACTGGAAGGCCGTGTGGAGGGCGTCGAGAATTACTGCATTTCCGTCCGCGAACACGGCGAGGATGTGATCTTCCTGCGCAAGATCGTCCGCGGCGGTGCGGATAAGTCCTTCGGTATCCATGTCGCCCGTCTGGCCGGTATCCCGCATCCGGTGCTGGTGCGTGCACATGAGATCCAGGCGCGCCTGGAGGTCAGCAACATCAACCAGAAGGGCATCGGCCAGAACATCCTTGAGGACGGCCCCGTCCGCGAAAATGAACAGGTCAACCTCTTCGATTTCGCCAAGACGGAGATCATCAACGAGCTCCAGTCCATTGATGTCATGGCGCTGACGCCCATGGATGCCATCAACAAGCTCTTTCTGCTGAGGGAAAAGGCAAGGAAACTGTAAAAACCGACTGCGCGTCTGTTTTTACAGTACCCGAGTCGGTTTATATACGAGGAACAAAATGACTGATAAGATAAGGCTGCTGTCCGATGAGGTCATCAGCAAGATCGCTGCGGGCGAAGTGGTGGAACGCCCTTCCGCCGCCATCAAGGAAATGGTGGAAAACAGCCTCGATGCCGGTGCAACGGCCATCACGGTGGAGATCCGCGACGGCGGCATCAGCTATTTCCGCGTGACGGATAATGGCAGCGGCATCCGCCAGAGCGAGATCCGCATGGCCTTTGAGCGCCACGCCACCAGCAAGATCAGCGCCGAAAAGGATCTCTACGCCATCGAGACCCTTGGCTTCCGCGGTGAGGCGCTGGCTTCCATCGCGGCCGTGGCGAAGGTGACCTGCACCACCCGTACCCGCGCGGATGTCAGCGGTGTGAAGGTGGTCAACTGCGGCGGCAAGATCGAGTCCATCGAGGAGGCCGCATGCCCGGAAGGGACGAGCTTCGTCGTACGGGATCTGTTCTACAACACGCCCGTGCGCCTGAAATTCCTGAAAAAGCCCGCCACCGAGGCCGGCTATGTATCCGACCTGATGATGCGTCTGATCCTGTCCCGGCCGGATGTGTCCTTCCGCTATATCAGCCAGGGCAAAACGCTCTATCACTCCGCCGGGGACGGCAAAATGTCGTCCGCTGTATTCAGTATCTACGGCAAGGAGCTGCGCACCATGCGCGAGGTGAACGGCCATCAGGCCGGGCTGGTGCTCAAGGGCTTTGTCGGCACGGCTGATAATGGCCGCGCCACGCGCATGCACGAGAGCTTCTTCATCAACGGGCGCTACATGCGTTCCAACGTGCTCTCCGCCGGTGTGGAGGTGGCCTGCCGCGAGCTGCTGCCGGGCGGACGCTATCCGGTGTGCGTGCTGCATCTGACCATGCCCTTTGACGCTGTGGATGTCAACGTCCACCCGAACAAGCTGGAGTGCCGCTTCCAGAATGACGCCGCCATCGCTGAGGCGGTGGAAGCCATCGTCCGCGATGCTTTCCCGGCCAGCAATCCGCTGGATGCGCCGCAGCTGATGCAGCTGACGAATCCCCCTGCCGCCGCGCAGACGCCCGTGTCCGTGGTGAAGCAGACCACGGTCAATGCGCCCAAGTCCCCTGCGGAGAAGCCGGCGGCGCCTGCTGTGCCGGTGCGCGTGCAGGGGCCTTCCGCAGCGGCTGTGCTGGGGGAAAAGCCTGCCGCGCCTGTGAACACGCCTGAAAATACGCCTGCCGCGCCTGCGGCAAAGCCCGTTGCGCAGCCGGAACAGAGCGTTCCTGCCGCCCCGAAGGCGGACGCATCCGCCATGCAGCGCCTGAAGCCAATCCAGCCCGTCAGCCGCCCTGCGCCCGTGCTCCGTGAGCCTCCTGCCGCGGTGCAGGCGTTCATGCGCTCCTATCACGAGCCGCCTGCGCCTGCCGTGCCGCAGCGTCCGCAGCGGATGGAGACGCCCTCCCTCCTGGCGGAACAGCAGAAGCGGATGACCATCATCGGCACGGCCTTCAACAGCTATATCCTGGTGGAATATGACGATCATCTGCTCCTGATCGACCAGCAGGGCGTGCATGAGCGCCTGCTTTTCGACCGGATGATGAAGGCGCTGGACACCAGCCAGTGCGCACAGGAACTGCTCATCCCACTCATCGTCCCGGCGACGCGGCGCGAGCAGCAGCTCCTGGAGGCCAACCGCGAGCTGCTCCAGGGCATCGGCCTGAATGTCGAGTCCTTCGGCGAAACGGAGGTCTCCATCCGTTCCATCCCGATGATCCTCGGTCAGCCGCAGGCCGGCGAGCTCCTGCGGGAGGTCATCGACCAGCTGGATGGCGAGCGCGGTGTGGTGTCCTTCGAGAAGCGCCGCGCAGGCATCCTGGCGCTGGCGTGCAAGCGCTCCGTCAAGAGCGGCGAACGCCTGAATGAGCAGGACGTGCGCGAGCTGGTGGTGCGCATGGTCGAAAAGAAGGTCACCCCGACCAGTCCGCGCGGCACGCCGCTGATCGTCGCCCTGAGCCATACGGACATCGACCGGCGATTCCGCCGCCCGCAGTGAGGTGCATGATGGACGAGAAGATGTGCTGGGTGCTGACCGGCCCCACCGCCAGCGGCAAAACGGCTTTGTCGATCCGCCTGGCCAAGGAGTTCGGCTGCGAGATCGTCTGCATGGATTCCATGCAGATCTACCGCGGGATGAATGTCGGCACCGCCAAGCCCACGCAGGAGGAAATGGACGGCATCCCGCACCACATGCTGGATGTCGCTGACCCGGATGAAGCCTTCTCCGTGGCGCGGTATCAGGAAATGGCCGAGGAATGCATCGCTGATATACATGCGCGCGGAAAGCGTGCGCTCCTGGTCGGCGGAACGGGCCTGTATCTGCGTGCGCTGCGCCAGCCCATGGCGATGGGGGATGCCTCGGCGGATGAAAGCATCCGTGCGGAGCTGGAAGCCCTCGCCGCGCAGGAAGGCGGCAAGCAGCGCCTGCATGACATGCTGGCGGAGGTCGATCCGGATACCGCCGCGCGCCTGCACCTGAATGACGTCCGCCGTGCGGTGCGTGCGCTGGAGGTCTACCGGCTGACGGGCATCCCGTTTTCCAAACAGCCCCAGGTGGAAGGGGAGAGCCGATTCCGCTACCGTGTGGCGTCACTGACGATGGATCGCGCACTGCTTTATGCGCGCATCGAAAAGCGCGTTGACATCATGGTCGGGCAGGGGCTGGTCGAGGAGGTCCGCGGCCTGCTGGATGGCGGCGTTCCGGCGGATTGCCAGGCGATGAAAGCCATCGGCTATAAGGAGATCGTGCCCTTCCTGAGCGGCGAAGCATCCTGGGAGGACACGGATGCATTGCTCAAACTCAACACGCGCCATTATGCCAAACGTCAGCTGACGTGGATGCGCCGCGAGGAGGACGTCCTCTGGGTGGATGCCCTTGCGGCGGATGCATATGAGCGCTTGAAAACATGGCATACACAAGGAGAATCACAATGACCATTCAGGAAAGAATCGCCAGCGCGGAGGAAGCGCTGAAGGAGCAGTTCGCCCGCATCGATGCAATCGAGGAAAACGGTACCCGCCGGGTGCTGAAGGCCTTCCAGGAGGAAATGGTGGCCTACCGCCATTTCGCGCCGACCACAGGCTACGGCTATGACGATGTGGGACGCGATACGCTCGAGCGCATCTTCGCCTCTCTCTTCGGCACGGAGGCCGCCATCGTCCGTCCGCAGATCGTCAGCGGCACGCATGCCATCAGCCTGTGCCTCTTCGGCCTGACCCTGCCGGGGGATCACATCCTTTCCGCCACCGGCACGCCTTATGACACGCTGGAAGGCGTCATCGGCTGGGGCGAGGGCGAAGCGCCCGTCGGTTCGCTCAAGGAGATGGGCGTGAGCTATTCCCAGGTGGAGATGAAGGACGGCCATATCGACGTGGATGCGGTGGATGCCGCCATCACCCCCAAGACCAGGCTCGTCATTGCCCAGCGCAGCCGCGGCTACGACTGGCGCCCCTCCCTTATGCCGGAGGACTTCGAGGCCTTGGCTGAGATGCTCCATCGCAAGCATCCCGGTGTGCGCCTGATGGTGGACAACTGCTACGGCGAGTTCGTCTGCAAGAAGGAGCCCACCCATTATGGTGTGGATGTGTGCGTCGGCAGCCTGATCAAGAATCCCGGCGGCGGCATCGCGCCTACGGGCGGCTATGTGGTCGGCCGCAAGGATGCCATCGAGCGCATCTCTTACCGCCTCACTGCACCCGGCATCGGCCTGGAGGTCGGTTCCTATGCGGCGAGCTACCAGCCCTTCTATCAGGGCCTGTTCATGGCGCCCCATACCGTGGCGCAGGCCATCAAGACGGCTTGCCTGGCCGCGCGCGTCTTCGAGGATCTGGGCATGGTCACCACGCCTGCCTCCACCCAGCCGCGCGCCGATATCATCCAGGCCATCCAGATGCGCACGCCGGAAAGGCTGATCGCCTTCTGCCAGGGCATCCAGATGGCTTCCCCCATTGACTCCATGGCCCTGCCGGAGCCGTGGGATATGCCCGGCTACACCGATCAGGTCATCATGGCGGCTGGCACCTTTGTGTCCGGCGCATCGGTGGAACTGTCCGCCGACGCCCCCATGCGTGAGCCCTTCACGGCCTACATGCAGGGCGGCCTGACCTATGCCCATGGACGCATTGCCATCGCGCAGGCCCTCCAGCGCATGGTCGATCAGGGCACCCTGACGCTGTAAGTCTGTCATGCACACCGCCCCTTTGCGCATATGCTGTGCCAAAGGGGGTGGTTTTTTGATGGCTGAACGGCAAAATGTGGTGGTCACGGCGCTGCATGTGCGCCAGCGGAGGCTCCTGGCGGACGCAGAATCGCCGAGTCAGGCGATGCCCTGCGAAACGCCGCAGAAAAAATGGGGCGAGCAGTTCATGAAAAACCTGGCCGTGGCTGCGGCACTGGTGATCTGCGCGGTGGTGCTGCGGACGGGGGCGGTCCCGCCGCTGTCAGAGGGCGCGGATGCTGTGCTCACGGCGGCGACGGATCAAACCCTGCTGGATGATCGCCTGGGCAGGCTGTCCTTCGTCAGCGCAATGTTCCCCGAGGCCGTCCTCGTCTTCGGCGAACAGGCAGATGCGGAGCTGCTCATGCCGGTCAGCAGCGGCGCGGTGGTGGTGCATGCGTGGTCGGCCACGGAACCCTACACGGCCTGGCGGACGACGGGATCGGCGGTCACTGCGGCAGCGTCCGGCGAGGTGACGGGCGTGTATCACGGCAACGGGGAGGAGCGTCTGGTGCAGGTGCTGGGCGAGGATGGCTTCGCCTGCGTGTATGGGAATCTGGCGCAGGTCGATGTGCAGACGGGGGACCGGGTGTCCGCGGGCGAAACGATCGGGCGCCTGCTGCCGGGGGAGGATTGCGTGTTCGAATTGCGCCAGGACGGACGCAGCATCGACCCTTCGGCATTCCTCAGCCGATGAAGGCGCAGAAAGTCCTGACGCTTGGGCGTATGGAGGTCGCGGTGCATCCGGCGCTGCTCCTGTACGCAGCGTACGCCGTCTGGAGCGGCCACGGGGCATTCATGGCGGCGTCGATGCTGTCCATCCTGCTGCATGAATGCGCCCACGGGCTTGCCGCAGCGCTGCTGGGGCAGGTGCCTGCGAGCATGGAGCTGACGCCCCTGGGGGCCGTCCTCCGCCTGGAGGACGAATTGCGCATGCCGCCGCTGCGCCGCGCGCTGATGCTGTTGGCCGGGCCGGGGATGACGCTGGCGCTGTGCAGTGCGTCGATCCTGCTGGCGAAAAAAGGGCTGCTGCCGGTGGAGGCCGGGCGGATGCTGCTGCTGAGCAATGCGTCCATCCTGCTGGTGAACCTGCTTCCGGCGCTTCCGCTGGACGGCGGACGCCTCCTGACGCTGCTGCTGGAGAATTTCCTTCCGTCGATGAAGGCGCATCGGGTGATGCAGTGCCTCGGGACGGCATTCGGCGCCGCACTGATCGGGCTGAATGTGCTTCTCTCCTGGCGGCAGGGCGGATGGAACCTGTCGCTCGCCTTCGCAGGATGCTGCCTGCTCTACGCCGCATCCGCCGCATGCGTGACGCACGCGATGGCGGAATACCGCTGCTTTCTGGAGCGGAAGATCCGCCTGGAGCGAAAAACATGCTGCCCCGTGCGGACGCTGGCGGTGTTCGCCCATATGCCCCTGCATCAGGCGCTTCGCCGGTTGCCTCGAAATCGGTATGCCGCCTTCCTCTGCCTGGAAGCAGGGAGCATGCGCCACGTTGGCCTCCTGACGGAATCCCAGGCCATCCAGCAGTATCTCGCCGCGCCTCAAAGCACCCTCGCCGAAGCGCTCGCGGCCTGTGCGGTTTGTCATGACAGGACGCATTCGGGCACAATCTGAGCAGGATGCGCCGCAAAATGCATTGACAATTTACTAACATTCATACTATAATAGATGGTGTACGCGAATTCCTTGTTTCGCCAAAAGGGCGAAAACGATAGAGGAGGTACTTTAAAATGGATATTCTGGAACTGAAGGATGTGTGCCGCCGCGTCCGCCGCGACATCATCATCATGACCAACAAGGCCGGTGCGGGCCATCCGGGCGGATCCCTGTCCGCGACCGAGGCGATGGTCGCCCTGTATTTTGACGTCATGAAGGGCGTTGACCCCCAGGACGACAAGAACCCCAACCGTGACCGCTTCGTGCTGTCCAAGGGCCATGCGGCGCCCGGTCTGTACGGCACCCTGTGCGAGCGCGGCTTCTTCGGCCCGGAAGAGTTCGACAACTTCCGTCAGCTGCATGGTATCCTGCAGGGCCATCCGGACGTGAAGAAGTGTCCCGGTGTGGATGCTTCCACCGGCTCCCTGGGCCAGGGCATCTCCATCGCTGTGGGTATGGCGCTGGGCGCGAAGAAGACCGGCAATCCCTGCCATGTGTATACCATCATCGGCGACGGCGAGAGCCAGGAGGGCCTGGTGTGGGAGGCGTCCATGGCGGCGGCGCATTATGGCCTGGACAACCTGACCGTCATCTTCGACCATAACGGCCTGCAGATCGATGGCTCCAATGACGAGGTGCTGTCCCTGGGCGATATCGATGCCAAGTGGCGCGCCTTCGGTTATGACGTCATCGACGTGGCGGACGGCAATGATATCGAGCAGGTGCTCGCTGCGCTGCATACGCCGGCCTGCCCCGGCAAGCCCCGCCTGATCCACCTGCACACCCTCAAGGGCAAGGGCGTCTCCTTCATGGAAGGCCAGGTCGGCTGGCACGGCAAGGCGCCGAACGCCGCTGAAACCGAGATCGCACTGAAGGAACTGGAGGCGTAAGAAGATGGAAAAGAAAGCTATCCGCGTCGCCTATGGCGAGGCTATCGTCAAGCTGGGCGCCGAGAATGATAAGGTCGTCGTCTTCGATGCTGACCTGGCTGCTGCAACCATGACCAACGGCTTCAAGAAGGCCTATCCCGACCGTTTCATTGACTGCGGCATTGCCGAGGCGAACATGGTCGATATGGCTGCCGGTGCGTCCACCATGGGCCTGATCCCGTTCTGCTCCACCTTTGCGGTGTTCGCTGGCCGTTCTTATGACCAGATCCGCAATGGCGTGTGCTATCCCAAGTTCAACGTGAAGTTCGGCTTCTCCCATGCGGGCGTCACCCTGGGTGAGGACGGCGGTTCCCATCAGGCCATCGAGGATATCGCCCTGATGCGCGTGTTGCCCAATATGACCGTGTTCGTTCCCTCCGACGCCAACGAGTGCTACAAGTGCGTCGAGGCCGCTGCGAAGATCAACGGCCCGGTGTACATCCGCACCGCCCGTCTGCCCTCTCCTGTGTATGAGGAGCGCCCCTTCGAGGTCGGCAAGGGCAATGTCATCAAGGACGGCAAGGACGTGGTCATCTTCTGCTGCGGCATCATGCTGGAGCACTGCCTGGAGGCCGTGGAGATCCTCAAGGAGCATGGCATCGACGCGGCCATCGTCAACCATCATACCCTCAAGCCCTTCGACGAGGAGCTGACCCGTGAGTACGCGGCTAAGTGTGGCAAGGTCTTCACGGTGGAAGAGCATTCCGTCATCGGCGGCCTGGGTGATGCTGTGGCGTCCGCGCTGTGCGGCATGGGCCTGAAGCACTTCGAGAAGATCGGCATCAACGATGAGTTCGGCCAGTCCGGCAAGCCTGCGCATCTGCTGGAGGAGTACGGCCTGACCGGCAAGCAGATCGCCGAGCGCATTCTGAAGGCGTAATATTCAGACAGCCTGCGGCGTTCCGAACGGATCGGAGCGCCGCTTTTTTGCGGGAAATGGGGGAGTGCGACATGCAGATCCGTTTTGCAACGCATACGGATGCCGAACAGGTGAATGCGCTGCGCCGTCAGGTGAACGACCTTCATGCCATAGGAGAACCAGCGATCTTTCGCTACGGTTTTCAAAAGGAAATGCAGGATCATCTGTTCACCTTCCTGGATGAAGCGGATAAAGCGGTGCTGGTGGCAGAAAGCGAAGATGGCATCGTCGGCTTCGCTTGCCTCCAATTTGTGGACAGGCCCGAAACGGCTTACGCATATCCGCGCCGCTATCTGCATGTCGGAGAATTCGGCGTAGACGAAAACCATCGCCGGCAGGGGATCGGCCGTGTGTTGTTTACGTCCATCCGGGAAACGGCGAAAATACGTGGATACGACCGGATCGAACTGGACGTGTGGTCCTTCAATGAGGGCGCAATGCGTTTCTACGAGGCCGTTGGCTTCCGCACCTACCGCAGCTATATGGCGTGCAGTATCGAAGAATCTACGAAAGAGGAAACCACATCATGCTGACCTTTATTGTGAATCCCGTCGCCGGAAACGGCTATGCCCTCAAGATCGAGGACCAGCTGAAGGCTGCCGTGGCCTCGCGGGGGCAGGCATGCCGCTTTCTGCACACGCAGGCGCCCGGACATGCCACGAGCCTGACCAAGACCTGTGTCGCTGAGGACGATTGCACCGGCGTGGTGGCGGTTGGCGGGGATGGCACGGCCTATGAGGTCGCCTGCGGCCTGATGGGCACCGGCATCCCCCTGGGCATCATCCCGGCTGGCACGGGCAACGACTTCATCAAGACCATCGGTGTGCCGAAAAAGCCGCTGGATGCGCTGGAATTCATCCTCACGCATCCGCCGCGCCCCGTCGATGCAGGCGGCCTGAATGACCGGCTCTTCCTCAATGACTGCGGCACCGGCTTTGACGTGACCGTGCTGGATCACACCCTGGCGGCGAAGAAATATTGCCGCGGCATTCTGCCCTACCTGATCGGGCTGGTGCAGGCGATCATCCATTATCGCCCGGTGCATGTGCGCTTCACGGCTGATGGCCGGACGGAGGAGCGTGATCTGCTCATCCTCTCCGTTGCCAATGGGCGCTATATCGGCGGCGGCATTCCCATCTGCCCGGAAGCAACGGCGGATGATGGTCTGCTGGATCTGGTCATCGTGGAGGACAAGCCCCGCTGGCAGCTGCCCTTCCTGGTTTTGCCGCTGTTGATGGGCCGCATCCTGCGATTCCCGTTCACGACGCACAAGCGCTGCTGCGAAGTCGAGATCGTGTCGAAGGGTATGCGCCTGAATGTGGATGGCGAGATCCTCGATATGGACGAGGCGAAATTCACCATCCGCGCCGGCGCGCTGCTGCTCTTCTGGTGAAATCGCAGTGAACGTGCAGGAGTTCCGCATGCAATGGCGAATTGTGTAAATCGATATCCTGATTTGGAGGAATGCGCATGAATATGTCTGAAATTGGCCTGAAGATCAAGCAGGCTGGCACGACCGGAGCGAAGGCTGTCGGCCGGGCGGCGACGTCTGCGGCGAATACCACCAAATTTAAGGTGGATGAGCTGAGCATCCTGAGCAAGCGCCGCGACCTGATCAATGATCTGGGCAAGCGCGTGCTGGAAATGTCCCGCAACGGGATCGAGCTGCCCGAGGGCATGGCTGATCTGATCCAGCAGCTGGACGCGCTGGACAGCAGCCTGGATACCCTGCGCAATGCGCATGCCGCGCAGAAGGCAGAAGCGGCGGAAAAGCGTGCCGCGGAGAAGGAAGCCCGTGCGGCCGCCAAGGCCACTGTCGTGGATCCGGCTGAACCGGCTGAAACGGCAGCCACTGTCCAGGATGATGCGTCCTGCGAGCAGGAAGGATCTGACGAAGCCCCTGTGGAAGAGGCTGATTCTGCTGAAAGTGAGATCCCTACGCTGAATATCTGACATACGAAAAGGTCCCCGGGCGTGCATTCCACATGCATTCCCGGGGACTTTTATGCTGCTTGTCAGATCAGCTCCACGTCATAGCCGCACTGGTGGCTCCTGCCGGGCTCGAGCAGGGTGACGAAGGGCTTGTCCTCGAATTTGCCGCTCTCCGTGACCTGGCCGGGCATGCCGTGCCACGGCTCCAGGCAGACATAGTCGGCATTCTTCTTCGGCATGGACCAAACCGCCAGCACCTCTATCTTCGGATAGCGGAAGCGGAGGCCGTGTCCGCTGGTGCGGTGGACCAGATCTACGCTGCGACTGTGCAGGCCGGCGAAGACCAGCGCGTCGCGCTCATCGAAGAGGTCGTGGTTCAGAGGGAGGATCGTGCCGTTCTCAAAGGGGATGATCTCCTCGCCGTCCACAAGGCGTCCGCCGGGGACGAGCAGATTCCGCCCTTCTTCCGCCATCGGGAAGACCAGTTGATAATCGGTGTACGCTGCGCCGTCCTCCATGGGGACGATGAAACCGGGATGTCCGCCGACGCAGAAGGGCATGACGCGCTCATCGCGGTTTTCCACCACGAAATCCGCACGGAAGCCGTTCTCGCGCAGGGTGTAGATGACATGGAACGCGAATTCGAACGGATACTGGGGACGGCTCTCCTCCGTGGGCGTCAGGACGAGCTCCACAAAGTCATTGCCGACCTTCAGCACATCAAAATCCGGATTGCGCGTGAAGCCATGCTTGGCCATGGGGTAGGTCACACCGTCGATGATGACCTGCTCATCCTTGGGCATGCCGCAGACTGGGAACAGCACGGGCGCGTAGTTCGGCCAGACGTCCGGATCGGCCTGCCACATCACCTCGCGGCCGTCGTTGCCTTTGAAGGAGATCATCTGCGCGCCCTTGCGGCGGATGACCGCAGTGGTTTGTCCGCATTGAAGCTGAATGGTGTTCATATCGGTTCCTCCTTGCGTAAGATCGATGGAAATGGCACAGACCCGAATCGGCCTGCATAGGCTGGTGACAAGAGGGGAGGGATTCCATATGAGAAGCATGCCGTCGACCGTTTCGCCCTTTGCGGCGGAAGACGATCCCTGGCTGGTCTGGTCCTGCGGTGCGCCGCTGAGTGCCCTGGAAGAGGCCGATGCGCCGTCGGAAGCACCGGCGCCCGTCAGCGATACATCTCCCATGCCGGACAGGGTGGAATTCAAGCGCCCGCAGTATCATGCCGTCCTGAACCGCATCCAGCAGGCGCAGACGAAGGCCGGGACGTTTTCAGCGTGGAAAGCTGATCACGGCACATCGTCCGCAAACACATAGCGGAACGTGACGCCGGAAGAAAGGTTGCTCATCCAGGCGGCGACGGTGGATTCAAACGCAGAGACCGCCGCATCGCGCAGGGCTTCGCGGTTATCCGCCAGATGAGCCTCGCGGCGGACGATACACTCTTCCTCCAGCAGTTTCTGCAGGGCATTGTCGTCGATGCCGTTGGGGATCCAGAAATCATCGCGGAAGATCTCCATGGGGGTCAGGGCATCGGAAAGCACCTCAACGGGCGGCAGGATGAAGGTCAGGGTGTTGCCGTTGGCCTGCATCTGCACCTGCTTGAGATCCAGCCCGATGGAGGCGCTGTACACATAGCTGACATTGATGCTCCCGACCGAGCCGATCAGTGCCGCCTGGATGTCGTAGGAGAGCACGCCTTCATCCTCGATGGCGGCGACCTCCAGCCGTGCTGTGTTTTCCAGCCGGGAGGCCAGCACGGCACTCGTCTTGATGGTGGCGCCGGTCGCATCGGGGAGGAGCTGCGAGGCCAGCCGGGACGCATGGGGCAGCAGCACGATAATCAGCACCACGCTGACCGCACTGCCGATCACCCGGGCGAACCAGCGTAGGATCGATTTCATAGCGCACCTCCTGTCAAAAGTGCATTCACCCACACCAGCAGCGGGATGACGATGTACCGCGCTGCTTCAACGAGCACGGTGATGATGCCGATCACAGCGAAGAGGTTCCACCAGGTGAAGATCCTGCGGCGCCTGCGGGGACGGCGCCGTTCACGCCTGTCCTCCGGCGGATCGGCGGGCGCATCCTGCGCAAAGCCCTGCTGGGGTTGCCAGGCCTGGTTGGGACGGTTCTGCGGGAAGCGATATACGGGCTGCTCCCGAGTGGGATAATATGGCTGCCGCTGCGGGTCCTGCTGCATGTCGGCACGCTCCTTTCAGCATTGCTCACGCGGCCCTGCCGGCCGTACTGCTTCATTATACGACAGAATGCGCGCTTTTTCCACCCTTTCGGGGAATTTTTCGATGAATGCTATGCGTTGCAAGCGTGAAACGCCTGTGAAATCCTGCAGAAACGCTTTCCATTTTCGGCGTTTCGTGGTATGATATTAGCGTGTGCTTTCAGGCACAGGGCCTGAAATAAGACGCAAATGGACTGAAAGAACTGGCAGGTGGAACTGTGGACATCAACTGGTATCCTGGACATATGGCAAAAACGAAGCGTCAGCTGCAGGAGCAGCTCAGCCGCGTGGACGTGGTGGTCGAGCTGTGCGATGCGCGCCTTCCGTATTCCAGCCGAAATCCCGATCTGGACAAGCTCGTGGCCAACAAGCGGCGCGTGCTTTTGCTCAACAAGGCCGATCTGGCCGATCAGGCGCTGACCAGTGCCTGGCTGAACTACTTCCGCGCGCAGGGCATCGACTGTGCGCCCTACAACGCATCCGCAGGCAAGGCGAAGGACGCTCTGGCTGTCATTGACCGTGCCGCGAAGGAAACGGTGGAGCGCGCGCTGGCAAAGGGCGTCCGCAAGACGGTGAAGGCGATGGTCGTTGGCGTGCCCAATGTGGGCAAGAGCACCTTCACCAACAAGCTCCATGGCAGCGGCATCGCCAAGACGGGTGACCGCCCCGGCGTGACGCGCTCCAACCAGTGGGTGCATATCACGCCCTATCTGGATCTGCTGGACACCCCCGGCCTGCTCTGGCCGCGCCTGGATGACCAGCTGGCCGCGCGCCGCCTGTGCTACATCGGCACGGTGAAGGACGATGTGGTCGATCTGCCCATGCTGACGATCCACCTTCTGCAGGATATGCTGGCCGTCAAGCCGGAGCAGGTGATGGAGCGCTTCCGCATCAAGGATGCGTCCCTGCGCGGCGAGGAGCTGCTGGAGGCGGTCTGCCGTGGCCGCGGCTTCCTGATGAAGGGCGGCGTGTGCGACTACGACCGCTGCTGCTATGTGGTGCTGGATGAATTCCGCGCGGGCAAGCTGGGCCGCATCACGCTGGAAACGCCGCAGAAGCCCCGTCCACGTCTGACCATCCCCGGTGCAAGCAAGACGGAGGCCACTGCGGAAACCAAGGAGAACGAACATGGCGAAGATTGACCGTCAGGCGCATGCGCAGATGCTGGCCGATCATGATGCGCAGTTCATCGGCGTGGTGGCCGGCATTGATGAGGTCGGCCGCGGACCGCTGGCTGGCGATGTGGTCACCGCGTGCGTCGTGATGCCCAGGGAGCCCGTGCTCGCCTGGATCGACGACAGCAAGAAACTCTCCGAATCCCGCCGCGAAAAGGTGTATCAGGAGATCATGGAGATCGCATCCTATGTGGGGATCGGTCACGCGACGCCGGAGGAGATCGACCGCATCAACATCCTGGAGGCCACGAAGAAGGCCATGTGCGAGGCTGCGTCCCGGGTGCCGGCGGATATCTTCCTCATCGATGCCGTGACCGGCCTTGGCCTCAATGGCGAAGAGGTGCCCATCATCAAGGGCGATGCGACCTCCTATGCCATCGCTGCGGCGAGCATCGTGGCGAAGGTCACCCGTGATCATCAGCTGATCGAACTGGACAAGCTGTATCCCCAATACGGTTTTGCGCGCAACAAGGGCTACGGCACGCCGGAACACATCGCCGCGCTGAAGGAATATGGCCCGTGCCCGGCGCATCGGCGGACCTTTATCCGCAATTTCTGCGATGAAACAGTATGAATCCGGCCTGAACGGCGAAGCCCAGGCGGAAGCCTACCTCTGCGGCAAGGGCATGCAGGTCATTGCGCGCCGCTACCGCGCGGAGGACGGCGAGATCGATCTGGTGATGGACGAAAAGGGGACGATCGTCTTCGTGGAAGTGAAGGCGCGTCCTGCCGCCCGGGCCGGTATGGGGCTGATGTCCGTCACGCCTGCCAAGCAGCGTCGGCTGAGCCATGCGGCGCTGCATTTTCTGGTGGAACGGGATTATTTGGGGTGCCCTGTTCGTTTTGATGTTGTGGAGGTCACGCGGGACGGCATCCTGCATGTTCCCAATGCCTTCATGGCACAGGAGTGACGGCCTCACTCCGCCTTATTCTTTCTTCGAGGTGATTCGTTTGATCAAACGCATGCTCTGTCTGCTTGCAGCATGCTTTTTTATGCTGCTTTCCATCGGCCTGGCGGAAGGCAACAATCTGCTGACCAATCCCGGCTTTGAAGACCTGGATGCCGAGGGGCTTCCCTTCGGCTGGGATACGGATGCATACATCACCCGCGAGGGCGTGACGCTCTACAGCGTGACGGAGGAAGCTCTGACGGGGCAGTCCGCCGCGGTGGTGGAAAATTGCGACATGAATGACGCGCGATTCGCCCAGACGGTATCCGTCAAGCCGAACACCATGTATCGCCTGTCGGGCTGGATCAAAGCCAGTGGCATCGGCGATGCAGGCCATGGCGCGAATCTCTCGGTGGAGGGCGTGCATGCCCGCAGCGAAAGCCTGTACGACACCAACGGCGAGTGGGTCTATGTGGAGACTTACGGCCTGACAGATGATGACCAGACCGAGGTCACCGTGTTTGCGCGCGTAGGCGGCTACAGCGGCGAAAGCCAGGGCATGGCCGCCTTTGACGATCTCTGTCTGGAGGTCGTCACCGATCTCCCTGCAGGCGTGTATGCCCAGGCCTGGTTCACCGTGCAGAGCGTTCCGGCGATCGATCCCGTGGCGGAGGAATCCGAAGCGGTGCAGGCCTTCTGGCCGTGGCTGATCGTTCTGGCGGCATTGTATACCGCTGCGGCGCTGTGGCTGATGCGCCATTTCCAGCTGGATCGCCGCGAAGAAGCCATGCGGGAGGCCGCAAATCGTGAAAAGCGCAACGGGCTGCCGTGGTTCGCGCTGATCGGGCTTGCGCTGTCCTTCGTGCTGCGGCTGGTCATCGCGCTGAATGTCGAAGGCTATCAGGTGGACGTGAACTGCTTCACGGCGTGGGGCAATACCATGTCCAGCGTTGGCCCGACGCTGTTCTATCAGTCCAACTGGTGCGACTATACCCCCGGATACCTCTATGTCATGGGCCTCAATGGCACTGTGGTGAAACTGCTGAACGGCCTTGTCAGCGCATCGCTGGTGCATAAGCTCGTTCCCATGCTCTGCGACCTGGTCGGCGCGTGGCTCATTGGCCGTCTGGCGTCGGAACATGGCTACAGCCGCCGTCAGGCCGGTCTGCTGGCGCTGCTGACGGCGCTCAATCCCGCCGTCATCCTCAACAGTGCTGCATGGTGCCAGATCGACAGCGTCCTGTGCGTGGCGCTGATGCTGGTGGCGTACTTCGCTATCCACCGCAAATGGGCGGTCGTGTTGCCGCTCTATGTGCTCAGCGCGCTCATCAAGCCCCAGGCACTGATGGTGGGCTTCCTGGGGCTGGCGGCCATCATCATGGCCTGGCTGAAGCTGCCCTCCGCTGAGGATAAGCGTAAGATGGGCAGGGAGCTGCTCATCGGCCTGGGCATTTCGCTGGTGTTTGCACTGGTGATCGTGCTGCCCTTCTGCCCGAATCAGGAGTCCCCCCTGTGGCTGTTCGAGCTCTATGGCAACACGATGGGCTCGTATCCTTATGCGACGGTCAACACTGCGAACCTCTATTATCTCGCCAATGCCAACTGGGATGGCCTTGCAAATCCGGCGAACCCCGTTGTTTGCGGCTTCTTCGTGCTGCTGTCGCTGGTGTGCAGCGGCTATTTCGCCCTGCGCCAGCGTCCACGCAAGATGAAAGTGTGGTTCGCCGAGCCTGCGCTCATGGCTGCTTATACCGTTGTGTATGCGGTGCTGTGGATCGTCGGCTGCACCTGGACGACGCTGGGCGTGTGTGCGATGTCCATGGCGTTCGCACTGGTGCTGCCCATGTTCATCCGCTCCGGAAAGCTCGCAAACCTTCCGCTCTGCGGCGCGGTGCTGTTCATCCTGCTGTATGTGCTGGGCATCAAGATGCATGAGCGTTACCTGTTCCCGGCGCTGTTCCTGCTGGGCATGGCCTATGCTATCCGCCGCGACAGGCGCATCTTGACGCTTCTCATTGCGACCTCCTGCACGGTCTTTATCAACGAGGGCATTGTGCTGGATAATTCCATCCGCCTCGGCTCGTCCATGGGCCATCTGAATGCTGATACCCGCACGCTGGCGATGCTGCTGTCCATGGTGAATGTCGCCGCCGCGTGCCTGAGCATCTGGGTCTGCCATGGGGTCTGCATGGAGGACATGCCCGTCTGCCTGACGGAGCACCTTGCGGAAAGCACCTCTGCGCCCGCGTATGAGAAGTCCCCCTGTACGCCCCTGAACTTCAAGCCCGACGTCCGCCTGAACCTGACGCGCAAGGACGCACTGCTGATGGTGGTCGTGACGGCGGTGTACGCCGTGGTGACGCTGACGACCCTCGGTTCGACCAAGGCGCCGCAGAACCCATGGAAGTCTACCGCGAAGAACGAATATGTCTACATTGACCTGGGACAGCATTATGATGACTTCAGCATGCTGTATTTTGCGCAGGTCAGCTACAGCAATTTCGCTGTGTCCGTCAGCGATACGCTGGACGAAAGCACCTTCACGACCGAGTATCCGGCGGAAATGCGCGAGGGCATGTGCTTCTCCTGGGAATACCTCGATCCCAGCTACGAATCGACCTCCGGCACGCAGTTCATCTCCGCTTCTGAATTTGCGAATGTGCAGAAGCTCTCCGGCCGCTATGTCCGCATCGACCCCAAACAGGTCGGGCTGATCCTCAATGAGGTCATCTTCCGCGATGCAGACGGGGAACAGATCACCGGCGCGCAGGTCGTCCGCCGCGACAATGCCAACGAGGCATCCCCTCTGTACACGGAGGCCTCCGCCCTACTGGACGAACAGGATACCCTCGATGGCGAGCCGAGCTGGTGGAACTCCACCTATTTCGACGAGATCTACCACGCCCGCACGGCCTTTGAGCACCTGAACGGCACGACCGCCTACGAATGGACCCATCCGCCGCTGGGCAAGATCATCATGAGCTGGTGCATCGGCCTCTTCGGCATGACGCCCTTCGGCTGGCGCTTCGCCGGGGCGATGTGCGGCGTGGTGATGTTGCCCGTGATCTATCTGCTGGCCAAGCAGCTCACCAAGCGCCGCAGCATGGCCTTCATGGCGATGATGCTCATGGCGCTGGACTGCATGCACTTCACCCAGACGCGCCTGGCGACCATCGACAGCTATCCGGTGCTCTTCATCATGCTGAGCTTCCTGTTCATGCTGCGCTTCATGCAGCGGGACATTGTCCTGGAGGACATGCGCAAGCTCCTGCCTGATCTGGGGCTGAGCGGCTTCTTCATGGGCTGCGCGGTGGCGAGCAAGTGGATCGGCGTTTATGCAGGCATCGGCCTGGCCGTGCTGTACTTCTGGACCTGCCTGCGCCATCTGCGGATGCAGCAGCAGTCCAAGGCACTGCTGAAGGACGGGACGGCGCGCACCCCCGAGGAGCTTGTCATCCTGAACAAGCGCGCGGACACTTCCTTCCGTCGCATCGTGATGCTCTGCCTGTGGTGCCTGCTGTTCTTCGTGGCGATCCCTGTGGCCATCTATCTCTGGGCGTATTCCGTTCACTATGCCTACCTGCACCTGACCTCCTTCAAGGCATTCATCAAGCAGGTGATCCAGTGCCAGGAGAGCATGCTGTCCTACCATGGCAAACCCGGTCTGGGCATGGATCACGCGTTCTATTCGCCCTGGTATGAGTGGCCGCTGATGATGAAGCCCATGTACTATGCGTCCGCCGCCTTCAAGCCGGAAGGCAAGACCTACGCCATCTTCTGCTTCGGCAACCCGTGGGTATGGCTGGTCGGCCTGGCCGGCATCGCATACACCGTGGTGAAGTGGGCGAGGGGACACCGCTACAGCCTGGCCGGGCATGACGGCACGCTCCGCCTGGCGCGGCAGGATTGGGATGACGCACCGGCCTTCCTGATCATCGGATTACTGGCGCAGTTCCTGCCGTGGGTGCTCGTTCCGCGCGGAACGTACATCTACCACTACTTCGCCAGCGTGCCCTTCCTCATCCTCGGCACAACGCTGATGCTCGACGGCATCACGCGCCGTTGGCCGAAGGAAGGCAAGTGGATCTGCCTGGGCTATCTGGCCCTGTGCCTGATCTGGTTCATCCTGCTCTTCCCCTATGCCAGCGGCCTGCCCACGGCGGAGGGGTGGATGGACGCCATCCGCGATTACCCCTACATCAGCACGTTGATCCCGAATTACTGGCAGAACAGCTTCCTTGTGAAGCTGAACAGCATCCTGGAAGCCATCCCGATCTTCCCCAACGTGTATCATCATTGAGCACTGGCCTCCTGCCTCCCCAAACAGCAGGGGGCCTTTTTGCGTGTTCGCATTGCAATTTGGCGGAAGATGCTGTACAATGGAGATAAGAATACGATGGATACGAACGGAGGGCGTGCGCGATGCTGGCACGGACACTGGGATACGGCCTGAGCGGCGTGAGCGGATTTGCGGTCAAGGTGGAGGTCTACGCGGCCAATGGGATGCCCGCGCTGGAGATCATCGGCCTGCCGGATGCATCGGTGAAGGAGAGCCGCGACCGCGTGAGCGCCGCCATTCGCAATTCAGGATTCACCATGCCCATCTCGCGCCTGACGGTCAATCTGGCGCCTGCGGACATGAAGAAGGAAGGCCCGGCGTTCGACCTGCCCATTGCAGTGGGCGTGCTGATGGCCTCCAATCAGCTGACGCAGATGGATCTCTCCCGGACGCTCATGCTGGGTGAATTGTCGCTGGACGGGACGCTCCAGCCCGTCCGCGGCGCGCTGCCGATGGTCATCAGTGCCAGTGAAAACGGCATCGAAGAGGTCATCCTCCCGGAAGGCAATGCCGAGGAGATCGCGTGCATCCAGGGCATCCGCGTCTACCCGGCGAAGCATCTGCGCCAGGTTGTCATGCATTTCAGCGGCAAAGAGCGCATTCCTGCACAGGCGCAGCGTTCCTATCAGGACATCGTGTCCTCCGTGCAGTGCGCGGTGGACATGGCCTCCATCCAGGGGCAGCTCAGCGCGCGCCGTGCGCTGGAAGTGGCCGCTGCGGGCGGACATAACATGCTCATGATCGGCGTGCCAGGCTCCGGTAAGACGATGCTCGCGCGGTGCCTGCCCGGTATCCTGCCGCCGCTCACCTTCGAGGAGGCGCTCGAAACCACGCGCATCCACTCCATCGCGGGCAAGCTCGCCCCCGGCAGCGGCCTGATGGCGGCGCGTCCGTTCTGCGCGCCCCACCACAGCGCATCCGTCGCCAGCCTGATCGGCGGCGGCTCCAATGCCCGTCCCGGCGAAGTCAGCATGGCGCACAATGGCGTGCTCCGCAGCGTAGC
>CAZIUA010000023.1:0-31966 GCA_964542315.1 uncultured Faecalibacterium sp.
GCAGAGCACTTGACTTTTAATCAAGGTGTCTGGAGTTCGAATCTCCAATGGGTCATTCCCATCTGCCGATGACGTCATGCGGGCGTGGCGGAATGGCAGACGCGCCAGACTTAGGATCTGGTGCCTTAGGCGTATGAGTTCGAGTCTCATCGCCCGCACGATTTTCTTGGCACCCCGGTATGCGGTAGTAGCTCAGTTGGTAGAGCGCCACCTTGCCAAGGTGGAGGTCGCGAGTCCGAGCCTCGTCTACCGCTCCATTTTTTCTGCGGGTGTAGCTCAATGGCAGAGCTCCAGCCTTCCAAGCTGGCTACGCGGGTCCGATTCCCGTCACCCGCTCCATCTGCCATTCATCCGCTGCCTTGCAGCGATATGCGGTAGTAGCTCAGTTGGTAGAGCGCCACCTTGCCAAGGTGGAGGTCGCGAGTCCGAGCCTCGTCTACCGCTCCATTTAAGCCGTCTTTGTGACGGCTTTTTTTGTGCATTCAGGGCGTTTGGCGCGTCCGCCCCATTGCGCCGCGGCCTCCAACGTGCTATACTGTCCGTAGAGAGGAGGGCCGCCCATGATCGTTTTCGTCCTGTGCATGGCTGTGCTGCTGCTGATCATCGCACTCGGGCAGGAAAAAGAGCTGCACACACGCCGTGGACAGTCTGTGGATAACTTCGACGCCCTCGGCCAGACATCCGCGTGGTTCGTGCCGATGGATGAGCAGCGCATCCTCCGCGAATTGGAAAGCGGCGCTGCGCACACCGACCTGAAGTACCGCTGGGATGGCGCAAGGCGCGAGATCACCCTGCATGAAGGCCTGCCCAATGGCCTGCCGGAGGTGACCTATGCGCTGGAATTCTGCGCGCGACCCGGCGGAACAGCGATGAAAGTCCGCCAGGTGACGCATTTGCGGACGGTTCGCGGCGCGCCGGGGCGTGAATACCGTCGTGGTGGCAACCGATACGCCTGGCTGCAGAACGAATTCTGGCAGCAGAAGTGCGGCGCAATGCCGATGCCGCTGCACCCTTGGGAGGAGGCCGCATGCCCCTGACGCAGCTCGCGCCGCGCATTTGGCGGCTTCCGTCGGCGGAGGAGCCGCTGTCCGCCGATGTGTTCATCATCGAAGGGGACGAGCAGTTTTACGTCTTCGATGTGGGCAGCAACGATGAGGCGCTTGCGGTCCTTTCGCGGCTGGACAAGCCCGTGACGGTCATCCTCAGCCATTTCCACCGCGATCACACGGCGAATATGGCGCGCCTGTCGTCGGTGCAGACGCTGGCCGGCGCGCGCACGCTGAAGCACATCCCCCAGGGGACGCTGGTGGACGCACCGTTGACCCTGCGCGATGGCGTCGGGATCGTGGTGCGCCCGTGCGTGTCGCCCCATGCGCCGGGATGCCTGATCGCCACGGTGGATGGTGCGTACACCCTCATCGGCGACCTGACCTATGCCCGCGATAACGGCCAGCAGGCCGAGGCGAAGGGCATGCTGAACGCGCTGCGCCGGGTGGACACGGCGTACTTCGTGCCGAGCCACATGCAGGGGGATCCGCTGGTGGAAAAGGACGCGCTCCTGCGCGATGTGCGGGAATACTTCCATATTTGACACACAAAAACGCCGGACTGGTGAAAAAAAGTCCGGCGCTTTTTTCAGTTGGTGACAAGTTCCGCATGGTCGCGCAGGTAGGCGAAGATATCCCCGGCGATGGGCGCGGCGGTGGAGCCTCCGCCCTGGCCGTCCGCGATGTCCTCGACCACGACGCACACCGCGAAGGGCAGCTCATCGTTGGCGCAATAGCCGATGAAAATGCCGTGGGTGACTGCGCGGCCGTTGCGGCTGGATTCCGCCGAACCGGTCTTGCCGCAGATGGTCAGTCCGCTGACGCTGGCGCGGCTGCCCGTGCCGCTGGTGACCACCGCGCGCATGTACTCCTGCAGGGTGGCGGCGGTGTCAGCTGAGAGGGCGTTGCGGTACACCTTCGAGCCGAAGGTCGCGCGGACGGCACCCGTGGGCGTGGTGGCCTGGCGCAGCAGCGTCGGTTCCATCATCACGCCGTCATTGGCGATGGTGGCCGCGATCAGGCAGAGGTGGGTCGGGGTCGCACCGATGGAGGATTGGCCGAAGCCGCTCATGGCGACCTCGAAGCGACTGCGGTTCCCGGTGGGGTAGACGCTGTTCTCCACGACCAGGTCGCGGAAAAGGAAATTCGCGTTGAAGCCCAGCCCTTCTGCCGTTTTGCGCAGGGCAGCATCGCCCATGTCCAGCGCGAGCAGGGCGTAAATGTTGTTGCAGCTCTTGACGAAGGCCTGCTTCAGCGTCAGGCTGGTATGTACGGCATTGCCGAAATCGCGGATGGCTTGGCCGTCCACATCCAGGCCGCCGGTGCAGGCGATGTCCATCTGGGTGACGCCGGGGATGTTCTCCAGCGCGGCGGCGGTGGTCACGACCTTGAAGGTCGATCCGGGGGGATAGAGGCTTTGTGTGGCGCGGTTCCAGTAGACCTCGCTGTCCGCGGAAACGGAGGAGGCGCTCATGGGGTCGAAGCCGGGCAGGCTGACCTGCGCGACGACTTCGCCGGTCTTGTAGTTCATGACCACGGCGGCGCCGTTTTTGCCGCGGGTGAGGGCGCGGCTGTCGAAATACTGGGTGATGGCGGTGCAAAGCTGGCTATCGATGGTCAGGTGGACGCTGTCCCCCTGGCGCGGTTCGGCGGAAAAAAGGTCGTTGAAGCGTTCGGCGATGGACGCCTTGAAGCCGTACAGGTAGGCGGTCTGGAAACCCTCCACACCGTTGGAGACCTGGCCTTCATCATCGCCCAGGACATGCACCACCGCGCGCCGGGCGGCTTCATCCGCCTGATAGACGCGCTCGCCGTCCACCGTGGTGGCCAGCAGGACGCCGCTGCGGTCGTAGATATTGCCGGCGACGACATTGCGCTTCTGCTCACGCACGCGGGGATTGCGTGCATAGGCGAACCAGCGGTTGCCGTAGGTGTTGATGGAATACACGCCGAAGACGGCCAGCAGCGCGAACAGGCCAAAGAGCAGCAGTGCAAGGAGTTTGATGCGGAAACGCTGTTGTTTCACAAAGCACCTCCAGGGGGATCATTGTCCATAGCTGGTCAGACGCTTGTCCTGCTTGAGGGCGTCCTCGTTCAGCGAGGCGACGCCCTGCAAAAGGCCGACCAGGCACAGGCTGGACACCAGCGAGGTCCCGCCGTAGGACACAAAGGGCATCGTCACGCCCGTCAGCGGGATCAACTTGAGCACGCCGCCGATGATGACGAAGGTCTGCAGGCCCAGCAGCACCGTGATGCCCATGGCCAGCAGGGCATGGAAGCTCGTCCGGGTGGACATGGCGATGGTCGCGCCGCGCCAGATGATGGCCACATAGATCAGCAGCACGCAGCAGCCGAAGATCAGCCCGAACTGCTCGCAGATGACGGCGAAGATGAAATCCGTATGGTAAACGGGGATGGTGGTGGGGGAGCCAAGCCCCAGGCCGACGCCGAAAAGTCCGCCGGATGCGATGGCCATCAGCCCGTGGATGAGCTGGTAGCCGGCATTGTCGTAATCCGACCAGGGGTTGAGCCAGATGGCCACGCGGCGCTTGACGTGCGCGAACATGTGGTAGCCCACCACGGCTGCCCCTGCGCCGCCAGCCAGCCCGATGCCCGTCAGCATGAGGTTGCCGGTGGACGCGTAGAAGAGCAGCAGGGTCGTGAAAAAGTACAGCAGGGCGGTGCCGAGGTCCTTCTGGAGCATGAGGATGCCCAGGCACGCCACGGAAAACGCCAGCCAGGGAAGCATCCGCCGATCCGCCATGAAGCGCGCCAGCACGATCACCAGCGTCAGCTTGACGATCTCACTGGGCTGGACGGAAACGCCGCCCACATAGAACCAGTTTTTCGCGCCGTAGGTCTCTTTGCCGATGGCCAGCGGCAGCGCCAGCAGTACCAGCGAAAACAGTACCATCGGCCAGATGAGCACGCGGAAGGAGCGGATCAGCCGGACGATATAGATGCACACGATCATGGCGAGCAGGCCGATGAAGTAGTATTCCGCCTGCGCATAGGCGTAGGTGGGATTGGTGTCATACAGCACGAGGATGCCCAGCGCGCAGAGAAAATTCGTCAGCGAGAGCAGCAGCTTGTCCGAGGGGAAGAGGCGCGGCAGCAGGCCGGTGGTCAGCACGTTCAGCATGGGAACTGCGACGGCCAGCGCCAGCCCCTGCCACTTGAAGTCCCGCAGGAAGAGCAGCAGGAACGCGCTGAAGAAGAACACCGTCACCGCGCGAAAAAGGCTTTTGCCGGGCTCTTTACGGCGCATCAGTGTCACCTCCTGACCAGGCGGGATCGGGCGCACCTTGCGGCGACCAGGGTGCAGCATAGGGCGGATAAGGCTGCTGGGCAGGCGGCATCATCTGACCGGGCGCAGCATAGGGCGGATAAGGCTGCTGGGCAGGCGGATAGCCGTACATGGGCGGCGTGACGGGTGGTACGGGCGACCAGGCATCCGCCGGCTGAGGATCGGCATACGGCGCGACGACCGGCACAGCAGGCACATCAAGCCCGGCGAAGACGCCCAGACGCAGCACAGCCTGTCCGACTTCGAGCACGGAGCCATGGATCATCGGGTGCTCGCGGCTGTCGCGGGCGCTCTCGATGGGCTCATCGTCCACCGTGACCGCGCAGCCCCTCCGCGGACGGATGAACAGCCCCTTGCCGTTGACGAAGGCGAAATCCAGGTGGATGTTGGCCACATCCGCTACGGGAACGACCACATCGCAGCTGCGCAGATAGCCCAAATTGCCCTCGTGGGGGACGGGCAGGGCGAGGCCGTCAGCGAGATCCTTGCCGCCGGATTCCACCGTCAGGATGCCGATGGTGCCGGCATCGGGGAGATCCTTCAGGCGGTCGTGCTTCTGCTTGCGATCCTTGCCGAGCCAGCGGAAGGAACGCAGCACGATCAGCAGGCCGAGAAAGACGAAGAAATACCGCATGGCCAGCGAAAGCACCTCGTAGAGCTTTGCGTCCAGATCGATCACCTCCGACGGAACGAGAATCAAATACGGGGTCTTCGGCGGTGAAGCGAAGACCCCGGAGATGGAGAATGCTTGCAGGGGAAGCATGGGAACAACATCACGCGGAAAACGCATGAACGTTCAGGATGCGAAACGGGACGAAGTCCCCAAAGTCCCCCCACGCGCATGCTGCGTAAAAGAACGGTCAACTCAATCGCGTAAAAAGGGACGAAGTCCCTTAGAGCATGGAACGCAGTTCGGCAAAGAGGGCGGACATGTCCTCTTCGACGGCGGAAGGATCACGCTCGACACTGATGCAGAGGTTTTCCGGGCGGAAGATGGTCTGGGCTGCGTCCAGCAGCTCCTCGGCGGACAGGTCGTTGAGCTGGGAAGCCTGCGCATCCAGATCGGCGCGGGAAGGATCACCGGCCACCCATGCCCAGCCGGCCAGCTCGTTCATTTCGCTGATGTCATCCTGCGCCAGTGCACTGCCGACGGTGAAGCGGCTGCGCACCTGATTCAGGCGGATGGGGCGGACGTACATGCTCAGCCGGTGGAGGTACATGAAGACCTTGCGCAGGCTCTCGGCGAGCTTCTCCTGGCGGACGTCATAGCGGATGACAAGGCGGTGGAATGCGCCCATCTCCTGGATGAAGCTCTCGATCTCCGCGACCAGCGCCTCGTCCTCGCGCAGGGCCTGGAAGAGGAAGGAATCATCATACCCGGCGGTGATGGCATCCACGATGCGCGCCGCCAGCGGGAAGACATTGTCCTCGTCGATGTCAAAGGCGATATGCACCTGCGCCTGCGCATCGGGGGATCCGCTGTCCAGCACCATATCGCTCTGGGCATCGCGCATGCAGAAGCCCAGGGGGACGTGCTGCTCAAAGGGCGGCTCGCTGGTGTAGTTGGGCAGGACGGACAGCGCCTCGATGGCGGTGCGCTCCATGCCGGTGGAGAAGTTGCCGGAGATGACCAGGCAGGCGTTCTGCGGCTGGAAGACCAGGCGCTGCCAATTCAGGATGGTATCCGGATCCATATCGGCGATGGATCCCGCCGTACCCATGCGCGGGAAGACGCCGGCGGGGGTTTCGCGCCATGCGCGGTCGACCATCTCGTCGAAATCTTCCTCGGCCTGCTCGATCTGCCGGAGCACGACCTGCTTCTCCTTTTCGATGTCCTCGGGCGTCCACGGGGACTGGTTGAAGAAGCGGCAGAAGAGATCCAGCATGCCGTCGAAGAAACGGGGCAGGCTGGTCAGGCGGAAGACGATGGCCTCCGCGGTGGTCATGCCGTCCAGATCGGCGCCGAAGCGGTTCAGTGTGTGCTGGAGCTGATCGTGGCTCAATCCGCCCAGATTGCGGAAACACAGATGCTCCAGCAGGTGGCTGACGCCCTGGCTTTCCTCGGTCTCATAGATGGAACCACCCTTGAAGTACAGGCCCATCTCCAGACCGTGAAGGTAGGGCTGGTGCCAGCAGAGGATGGTCATACCGTTTTGAAGGCGGTGTTCACGGATGGCGGACATGTGGATCAACTCCCAACGTATGTTGCATTTGCATTGCTTCTATTATACCGTAAAACGCGGAGGAACGCAAGCCCTGAGGGGCTGCGGCACTTGCGCGCGGGGGAAAAATGTGCTATGCTTTATCATGAAGTCAAATGGGGCCGAGGGGGTATGGCTGGTATGGAGATCATCGCGCGCATCCGCAATGCATTCCCGACGAAATTCGGGCTGCCGCGCCAATCCGGATTGGTGCCGGAGCTGGTGTCCACCATCGTCTTTGAGCCGGAATACCGTGTGGCGGAAGCGTTGCGCGGCATCGAGGATTACTCCCACCTGTGGCTGATCTGGGGCTTCCATCAGGCGGTGCGCGAAGGGGAAAGCCAGTCCTGGCGCCCGACGGTGCGTCCGCCGCGCCTTGGCGGCAACACGCGCATGGGCGTTTTCGCCACGCGGTCGCCCTTCCGCCCGAACCCCTTGGGCCTGACGGTCGTGCAGCTGCTCGCGGTGGAGGATTCCGCCGAGGGGAAGGTGCTCATCGTTGCCGGGGCAGACATGATGGATGGTACGCCCATCTACGACATCAAGCCGTATCTGCCCTATGTGGACAGCGTACCGCAGGCGCGGGGCGGCTTCACCACAGCGGCGGCGGAATACCACTTGACGGTGGAGATGCCGCCGGAGGTAGAAGCGCGCATTCCGCAGGAGATGCGTCAGGCGTTGCGGGGCGTGCTCGCGCAGGATCCCCGTCCGGCGTATCAGCATGATGACAACCGGGTGTACGGACTGCCCTATGGGCAATGGGACGTGAAATTCACCGTGAAGGATGGCGTGCTGTCCGTGGTGGACATTGCCGAAGGAGGGAACGCGTGATGACCTTCATCGAGCAGCTGACGAACGATTTTCCCATCCGCAGGACGAAAAAGCAGAAGGAAGCCTTCCGCGAATGGTTCATCGCCTGGGCGCGGACGCAGGGCTATGCGGCGCAGGCCACCACCCCGCGCGGCACCGACCAGACCACGAATCTCCTGATCGGCGATGCGGAAAGCGCGCAGGTCGTTTTCACCGCCCATTATGACACGCCGGCGGTGTCCTTCCTGCCCAATGTGATGACGCCGCGCAACAAGGTCTTTTTCACCGCGTATCAGATGCTGCAGGTGGGTATCCTCATCGCGCTGAGCGTCGCGGTCGGCATGCCGATGGCGGCTGTCACCGGGGATGACTATGCAGGCTTCCTGGCGGGCTATGCGGTGTATATGGGGCTGCTGTTCCTGATGCTCTTTGGCCCGGCGAACAGGCACAATGTCAACGACAACACCTCCGGCGTGGCGGCGCTGATGGAAACGATGGTGCGCATTCCGGCGGATGCGCGCGCGAAGGTGGCCTTCATCCTCTTTGACAACGAGGAGAAGGGCTGCGTTGGGTCGAAGGTGTACGCCAAGGCGTATCCGGTGGTGCGCGACGAAAAGCCCGTCATCAACCTGGATTGCGTGGGCGATGGGGCGCATGTCCTCCTCATGGCGGGGAAACAGATGCGCGCGCTGCCCTGGTATCCGGCGCTGACCGAAGCCTTCGCGGCGCAGGACGGCTGCGAATTCCATGCTTTCCCGCTGGAAACGAGCGTATTCAATTCCGACCAGAAGCGCTTCAAGGTGAGCGCGGCCATCTGTGCCTGCCAGCAGGGCAAGCGCATCGGCTTTTGCTGCGACCGCATCCACACGTCGCAAGACACCGTGTGCGAGCAGCGCAATCTGGACTTTATCGCGCAGGGGCTGGCGAATTTCGTCACCCGGCTGTGACTTTATTGGAGGCATTATGACCATTTGTGAAGAGATCACGAAACTTTTCCCCATCCGGCGCACGGCGGAGCAGAAGCAGGCCTTCCGCCAGTGGGTGACGGAGCGCATCGCCGGTCAGGGCTGGCCGGTGCGGACGGAGGAGAGCGACAAGGGGCGCCAGCAGAATATCGTTGTGGGCGACCCGGACCATGCGGAGGTGATCTTCACCGCGCATTATGACACCCCGGCGAACGTCCTCCTGCCGGATCTGCAAATCCCGCGGAATTACCCGGTGTATCTGCTGCATCAGATGGCGCTGATCATCGGCATGCTGGCGATCGCGCTGATCGTGGGCGCGGCGGCCGGCCTGGCGACGCAGAACGGCGATGTGATGATCCTGGCGTTCTTTGCGGTATTTGTGGCGCTGCTGGCGGTGCAGATCTACGGCCCGGCGAACAAGCACAATGTCAACGACAACACTTCCGGCGTGGCGGCGCTGCTGGAAACCATGGCGCGCATCCCGGAGGAAGCGCGCGGCAGTGTGGCCTTCATCCTCTTTGACAACATGGAGAAGGGACGTAAGGGCTCCAAGGCGTACGCGGCGGATCACCTCGAAACGCAGCACACCTCTTTCGTGGTGAACCTGGACAGCGTGGGTGTGGGCGATACCTTCGTGGCGTCGGTGCCGTCCCTGGCCAAGCAGCTGCCCCAGTATGAGAAGCTGGCGGCCATCATGCAGGAAAGCGGACGCGATGTGCGCTTCCACTCCAGCGTGACCACCCGCGGCAACAGCGATTTCCGCTCCTTCAAGTGCGGCGTGGGCATCACCGCGTACCGCCAGGTCAGCGGTGTCGGGCTGTATCTGGGGGATCTGCATACCGCGCGGGATACCCATGCGGATCAGGCGAATCTGACCTTCCTGGCGGAAAAACTGTCCGCCCTGTCGGTGCAGTGCGCCCCGGAAACGGCGGACACTTTGGAAACGGCTGCCAAAGAATGAAAAATGTACAAAATCCAACATTTTCATTGTGGTATGTGCCGAATTTTCGTGAAAGTTGCTAAAAGGTATTGACGCGGCGGCGATTTCGCTTTATTATTTACACATGTTAAACTATCTTCTGAGAGGAGGGGTTCACTGTGGTGATCGACCGGAATGAAACTGTGGCCCCGCTGTTCTGGTATTTGTACCGCCCGCTGGCTGCGTCCCGTAAGGACGGCGACCATGCCGCAGGCGGTTTCAATGTGGCATTGTATCCGGATCATACCCTGGTGTTCAGCAAGTACGACGGGATGAACCAGCTCAGCGAGCGCTGCACCTTTCAGCTCCCGGCTGAGGTGACGGGCCGCTATATGGCCATCCTGGACAGCCAGACCTGGTGGATCGGCAAGCTCCATAAGGAGATCCGCACCGACGGGACGCCGTCCTACAAGTGCATGTTCGGCTTCACGAGGCAGCATCCGCTCTTCAGCTGTGAAGACATCAACACCCTGGTGCTGGCGCCCTTCAACAGCCACCGCGGCATGCTGGCGCGCCGCCTGCGCGGGATGCTGGAATGCATGGCGGAGATGCTCTACGACTACGGGATCGAGCTGGGCGTGGACAAGTTCGCCTGGGACTGGAAGTACATCCGTCCGCTGGAGGAAGTGCAGGCCACCCCTGTGCAGGCCGCACGCACCGATACGCAGAGCGCGCAGTATTACTCCGCGCAGCAGTTCCCGCAGGATGGTGCCAGCTACTACGAGCAGCAGGACCGCATGGCGCTGTGACGCGCAACATATATGACCATTGGCAGCTTCTGCAGTCCCGATGTGGGTGACCTCCATCGCGGGGGAGAAGCTGCTTTCATTTTACGCAATTTGGAGGGAACACGCATGAAAGAACTGTATCAGAAGTGGCTGGATTGCCCCGGCATGAACGAGGAGCTGCTCGGCCAGCTCAAGACGATGAGCGAGGAGGAGATCTCCGACAGCTTCTACCGGGAGCTGGCGTTCGGCACGGGCGGCCTGCGTGGCGTGCTCGGCGCCGGCACCAACCGCATGAACCTCTACACTGTGTCCAAGGCGACGCGCGGGCTGGGCAAGTACCTGCTGGAAACGTATGAGCATCCCAGCTGCGCGGTGAGCTGTGACAGCCGCATCCATTCCACCGATTTTGCCCGCCTGACCGCCGCCACCCTGGCGGATATGGGCATCCGCGTGCATATCTACAAGACCCTCATGCCCACGCCCATGCTCTCCTATGCGGTGCGCCACCTGCACACCAGCGCAGGCGTGATGGTCACGGCGTCCCACAATCCGGCGAAGTTCAACGGCTATAAGGTCTACGGCGATGACGGCTGCCAGATCACCATCGAGGCGGCGGATCGCATCTACGGCTACATCAGCGCGGAAGAAACGCTGGTGGAGCGTCTGCCGGATTTCGATGCGCTGATGGCCAAGGGGATGATCTCCTGGATTGATGACGAGACCATCGAGAGCTATTATCAGGTGATGGAAGGGCTGCGGATCGCCCCCTCGCAGGAGCGGCTCCACCTGGTCTACAGCCCGCTGAACGGCACCGGCAATGTCCCCGTGCGCGAAATGATGAAGCGCATGGGCAATATCGATGTGGAGATCGTCGCCGAGCAGGAGCTGCCCGACGGCCATTTCCCCACCTGCCCCTACCCGAATCCGGAGATCCGCGAGGCGATGCAGCTGGCCATCGAAAAGACCATCGCCACCGGGGCGGACATGTGCCTGGCGACCGACCCGGACTGCGACCGCATCGGCGCGGGCGTGCGCGTGGGCGACCAGGTGACCCTCATCACCGGCAATGACATGGGCGTGCTGCTGCTGGACTACATCTGCAGCCACCGTCAGCCCACGGAGCTGCCGCCCGTGGCAGTCAAGACCATCGTCACCACGGAGATGGCGGTGCCGATCTGCAAGAAGTACGGCGTGGAGCTGCGCAATGTGCTCACGGGCTTCAAGTTCATCGGCGAACAGATCGGTCTGCTGGAGCAGGAAGGCCACCCGGAGCGGTATATCTTCGGCTTCGAGGAGAGCTATGGCTATCTGTCCGGCACCGATGTGCGCGATAAGGACGCCGTGAACGCCGCCGTGCTGGTGTGCGAGATGGCGGCGAACTGCAAGGCGCAGGGGATGACTCTGCTGGACAAGCTGGAGCAGCTCCGCCGGGAGCATGGCTTCTACGCCCAGCGCCTGCTGACCTTCGCCTACGAGGGCGAATCCGGCGCGAAGACCATGGCGGGCATCATGGCGAACCTGCGCCGTCCGCTGGCGGATCTCCCGGACGAAGCATTCCAGACGGCGGAGCGCATCGACTATCAGAACGACGAGACCGGCCTGCCTAAGTCCGACGTGCTGTCCTTCGCCCTGGCCGATGGCTGCAAGATCATCGTCCGCCCCTCCGGCACCGAGCCCAAGCTCAAGGCGTACCTCTTCGCCCGCGGTGCGGATCAGGCATCCGCCGAGCATGTGCTGGACGGCCTGGAAGCGCTGATGAACCGCTACTGCCGCGCATAAGCGCCCCAAAACACACTGTGCCCCCGAAGCGTGCATGCTCCGGGGGCGTTTTTTTGTATGGCGGTATGATCCGCGCATCAGGTCGTGCTTTCCGCCCATTTGCGGATGGCCTCGGCGGCAGGCTTGCTGATGCCGGGGATGGCGAGCAATTCCTCCATGCTGGCCTCGCGGATGGCCTTCAGGCTGCCGAGCTTGCTCAGGAGCGCTTTGCGGCGTTTCGGGCCGATGCCGGGGATGTCCTCCAGCTGGCTGTGGATGCTGGCCTTGCCGCGCAGGCCGCGATGGTGCGTGATGCAGAAACGGTGCGCCTCGTCGCGGACGCGCTGGATGAGGTGGAGCTCCGGGGTGTGATGATCCAGCAGGATGGGATCCTCGCGGTCGGGGAGGAAGATCTCCTCCTGCTTTTTGGCCAGGCCGAACATGGCCACCTCGGTCTCCTCAGCGCCGGGAGGGGCGTCCTGGACGGGGACGGGTGCGCTGTCGGGCGCGGTGCCGACCTTCACGCGCACGCCCATATCCAGCAGGGCTTGCCGGGCAAAGCGGAGCTGCTGCGGGCCGCCGTCGATCAGCACCAGATCGGGCAGGTCACTGAACTTTCCGCCGATGGGGGGAAGTCCTGCGGCCTCGCGCACGGCCTTTTCCTTCAGGCCGTGCTCGAAACGCCGGCCCAGCACCTCATTCAGCGAGGCGAAGTCGTTCGCGCCTTCCACCGTCTTGATGCGGAAGCGGCGGTATTCCTTCTTGGCCGGCACGCCGTCGATGAATACGACCATGCTCGCGACGCTCAGCACGCCCTGCGTGTTGGAAATGTCGTAGCCCTCGATGCGGCGGGGCGGTTTCGCAAGCCCCAGAGCGCGTCCGAGCGCGGCGGCAGCGCCGGTGGTGCGCTCCTCGCGGATGGAGGCCTTGGCGTTGCGCTTTTCCAGGGCATCGGCAGCGTTTTTCGCCGCCAGGAGGATCAGGTCGTGCTTCTCGCCGCGCTTGGGGGTGGCCAGGCTGACCGTCTGTCGGGTCGTGCCCAATGCACCCTTCTGCTGCTTGAGCCAGCTTTCGAGGCCCTCGCGGCTGCCCTCGGGGAGCGCCTGTACCAGCACATGGCGCGGGATCAGGTTCGCATCCTCATAATACTGGGTGATGAATTCCGCCAGCACCTCGCCGGGATCCTCGCAGCCCTCGCGCGGCAGGGCGAAGTGATCTCCGCCGATCATGCGTCCGCCGCGGACGTAGAAGATATGCACCATGGCGTCCAGCCCATCCTGCGCCAGGGCGATGACGTCCTGCTCGCTGTTTTCGGTGCGGATGGCGATCTGCCGCTCCATCAGCCCTTCCACATCTCGGATCTTGTCGCGCAGGGCGGCGGCGCGCTCATACTGCATTTTGGCGGCACAGTCCATCATGTCCTTGCGCAGGACATTCAGCACCTGGTCGTAGTCGCCGCCCAGGAAGGCCAGCACGCCGTCCATCATGTCCCAATAGGCTTCGGCGGTGCATTTGCCCGCGCAGGGCGCCATGCACTTGCCGATCTCATAATTCACGCAGGGCCGCGAGGGATTCTTCAGCGGCAGCTCCTTGCGGCAGGTGCGCAGGGGGAAGACGCCGCGCACGGCTTCGATCACCTGGCGGACAGCGGTCGCGCCGATGTACGGGCCGAAATACTTCGCGCCGTCCTTCTTGTCCGGCTCCATGCGGCGCGCCAGTTCCAGCCGGGGAAAGGGCTCCTTCAGGTTCACACGCAGATAGGGATAGTGCTTGTCATCCTTGAGGAGGATGTTGTAGTGGGGCTTGTGCAGCTTGATGAGGTTGCACTCCAGGCAGAGGGCCTCCAGGTTGGAATCGCACAGGAGGATGTCAAAATCGTCGATGTTGGCGATCATGGCGGCCACCTTGGGGGTATGCTCGGTATCGCGAAAATAGGAACGGACGCGATTTTTGAGGTTGACGGCCTTGCCGACGTAGATGATGGTCCCTTCTGCGTCCTTCATCAGGTAACAGCCGGGAGAGTCGGGCAGCATGGCGATCTTGGTCTCCAGCTTTTCGCCCCAGTCGATGCGTGCCATGTCGGTTCAGCCTCCTATTCGATCATGCGTCTATTATACGGCGTACACCGGCAGAAGTCAATCAATCTGCCCTTGGGTATAGGTGGTGTCCACCAGATCGGCGATGCCGGCCAGGAGCATGATCACGCCCTGGACGCGGTGGGGCTGGATGATATACGTTCCCCGGCGCGTTTCGTCCTCTGTGACCAGATCGGCGGTAAGAAGGGGCTTTAGGTGGTGATAGACCTGTCCGGCGGAGGAAAAGCCGCAATCGCTGACCAGTTCCGCCACGGTGCGCGGCTTGCGCAGGATGGCCAGGAGCATGTTCAGCCGGTCATTGGAGCCGATGCAGGCCAGCACCTTTTCCGCCGTGCGGTTCTCGATCAGCTGGAGGAGCGCATCGGTGTTCACGTCATTGCACATCCAGGTGGACTGGCGGCCGCCGGAGGCATACACGCCAAGGTACGCGATGCGGCCGGTGGAACCGCTCTCCCCACAGGTGTTTTCGAGCCTGTCCAGGATGGTGCTCAGGGCGGGATCGGGGATCATGTCGGGCATTTTCTCCACATGACCGACGGTGGGGTGGGGGATGTCCGTCTGCATCAGGTGGGCTTGGAGCATGCTCTGCAGGGCGGTCAGCTGCTGCTTCAGGTCGTCGATCTCTTGGCCATAGTTGCGTTCCATGGGGATACCTCCTTCAAAGTTGTTTCAAAATACGGAATTCCGTAAATGCATAATAACATAAGAAGCTGATATTGTCAACAAGGAAATTCTGAAAATGCGGAAAAATAAAAAACTGCTCCGCAAATGCAGAGCAGCTCGTTGGCCGCATCAGTCCGTCCAGGTCAGCGGGTATTCCGCTACAGCATATTTGCAATGCTTGCGGCCGTTTTCCTGCAGGGTGTTGAGGATGCTGTCGATGGTGCTTTCCTTGGTCAGCACGGTGGGGGTGAAGTCGTTCTTGTCCGCACGGGAAGAAATGCGGATGGGGATGATGATGAAGCCCTCGTTGGTGATCTCCTGACCGTTTTCCCCCTCGCGAACGCGGAAGCGGGTCTGGAAAAGGTAGGACGTCATATCGCTGGGCTTGGAGTTGCCTGCAAAGCAGAAATTGCCCAGGCTGTAGCAGATGTATACGCCATTGTAATACTCGATGGGCTGGATGCGGTGGCTGTGGTTGCCCAGCACCAGATCCGCCCCGGCATCCACGGCCAGACGGCCCATCTTCATCTGATTGTCGGTGGGGTAATACATCAGCTCATTGCCCCAGTGGAAGTTGACGATCACGATGGGGTACTGCTCCTTGGCGGCCTTGATATCCGCCGGGACGGTGTTCCACAGCTGATCGTAGCGGTCGATGCACAGGTAGGACAGCATGGCGATCGGGATGCCCTTGACCTCGATCACGCCCAGCTGCCCATCGCCGGACCAGATCACCCCTGCGTTGGTCAGGTGGGTCTGGGTCTCGATGTACACATCCTCACCGTGATCCATGACGTGGTTGTTCTCCAGGGACACGGCCTCGATGCCATTCTCCGTCAGCAGGCTGACGTATTCCGGCGGCGCGGAGAAGAGGAAGTCGTTGTTCTTCTTGGAGGAGGGGACATAGGTGCTCTCGGTCAGCGTGCCTTCGAAATTGACGATGGTGAGGTCGTCCGCCAGGAGAATACCGCGGATGTTCGCCAGGCAGAACTGGTAGTCGCCGTCGTGCTTTTTCAGCTCCGTATCCCAGATGTTGGTGGACTTGCGGGAATCGCCGCCGACGGTGAAATCGCCCGTGCCGGTGATGGTGATGAGAATGGAGCCATCCTCCTCGTAGATGCTCTTGACGGGCGCCGCTTCCACGGCATTGAAGAAGTCCTCGGGGGAGATGAAGGTATCAGCGACGATATCCGGATCTGCCCCGGAGAGAATGTCGTCCAGGGTGAAGTCATCTTCCTCTTCGGCGATGGCCGGGCAGAGGAAGAGCATCAGCGCCGCAAAAAGCAGGCAGAGTTTTCGCATGGGTATATTGACCTCCTGTGGGGGTTGCGGGGGTGTTGACAATGTTTACAGGCTGTGGATAAAGGTATCCATGCGCTCCAGGGCGATGGTGAGCTTATCCACGCCGGTGGCGTAGGAGCAGCGGATGTGTCCCTCGCCGGACGCGCCAAAGGCCGTGCCGGGGACGCAGGCGATCTTGTGCTCCATCAGCAGGCGGGAGCAGAATTCCTCGCTCGTCAGGCCGGTGGACTTGATGGACGGGAAGACGTAGAACGCGCCGCGCGGCTCGAAGCATTCCAGCCCCATCGCGCGGAAGCCTTCCACCATCAGCCGGCGGCGATGGTCATAGCTCTCGCGCATCTTGCGGACGTCCTCATAGTCGTTGAGGCGGCCGTTGCGCAGGGCTTCCAGCGCAGCCACCTGACCCATCCGGCTGGCACACATGATGCCGTACTGGTGGATCTTGAGCATGACGGTGAGGAGGGGCTCCGGGCCGCAGGCGAATCCGACACGCCAGCCCGTCATGGCGAAGGCCTTCGAAAAGCCGTTCAGGGTGATGGTGTAATCCCACATGCCCGGCAGGGACGCAAAGGACACATGCTGGCGTCCGCCGTAGGTCAGCTCGGCGTAGATCTCGTCATTGAGCACCATGATCTGCTTTTCGCGGATGACCTCGGCGATCTTTTCCAGATCGGCGCGATCCATGATGGCGCCGGTGGGGTTGTTGGGATAGGGCAGCACGAGGCACTTCGTCCGCGGGGTGATGGCAGCGCGCAGGGCCTCGGGGGTCAGGCGGAATTCGTCCTCCGCGCGGGTGCGGATGGTCACGGGCGTGCCGCCGGCGAAGATGACGCTGGGTGAATAGCTGACATAGCTGGGATCGGGGATGAGCACCTCATCGCCGGGGGCGATCATGGCGCGCAGGGCGATGTCGATGGCCTCGGAGGCGCCCACGGTCACCATGATCTCCTTCTTCGGGTCGTACTTCACGCCGAAGCGGGAATCCATATAATAGGCGATCTCCTCCAGCAGCTGGGGCAGACCGCGGTTGGCGGTGTACTGCGTTTCGCCGTCGTTGATGGAGTTGATGGCGGCATCGCGGATGTGATAGGGGGTGACGAAATCCGGCTCGCCCACGCCGAGGGAGATGGCATCCTTCATCGTGGCGGCGATGTCGAAAAAGCGACGGATACCGCTGGGCGGAACGGCCGCGACGGCCTGGTTGAGATACTTTTCGTAGTTCACAGGGAGATCACCAGCCTGTTGTCAGCCTTGTCGCCCTCAAAGACGACGCCATCCTCCTTGTACCGCTTGAGGACAAAGCAGGTCTGCGTGCCCGTGACCTGTTCCAGCGCGCTCAGCTTGGAGGACACGAACAGCGCCAGCTCCTTCAGCGTGCGGCCTTCCACCAGCACCAGCAGGTCGTAGCCGCCGCTCATCAGGTAGACGGACTTGACCTCCTCAAAGCGATAGATGCGGCCGGCCACCTCGTCAAAGCCCTTGTCCCGCTGGGGGGTGACATTGACCTGGATCATGGCCTCCACGCGCTCGCGGTCGGTCTTGTCCCAGTTGATGGTGGGGGCATAATGCAGGATGACGCGGTCCTGCTCCAGCCGGTCGATGGTCTCGGCCACCTCGGTGGTGGTGGAGCCGAGCATGACGGCGAGCTTCTCCAGGGGCAGACGGCAATCCTCGCGGAGCAGATCAAGCAGCTCCATTTCGAACTTTGTCATGGAAATCAGCCTTTCTTGATCAGAAATATATCCCTATTATTGTACATCAACGGCAGATAATACGCAAGTTTTTCTTCCGTCCGGGGGGATTCACTCGATGAACATCGCATCGCCGAAGGAGAAGAAGCGGTACTTCTCCTCCACAGCGGTACGGTAGACGTCCAGCGCGGTCTCGCGCCCCATGAAGGCGCTGACCAGCATCAGCAGGGTGGACTGGGGCAGGTGGAAATTGGTGATGAGCGCATCCACCGCCTTGATCTTCTTGCCGGGGTAGATGAAGATGGCCGTATCGCCTGCGCCGGGATGGATGACACCGTCCTCGGTGGCGACGGTCTCCAGCGTGCGGACGCTGGTGGTGCCGACGCAGATGATGCGTCCGCCCCTGGCGCGGATGGCGTTGAGGGTGTCCGCGGCCTCCTGGGTCACATGGTAGTATTCGCTGTGCATCACATGGGTGTCCACATCCTCCACCGTCACCGGGCGGAAGGTGCCAAGCCCCACATGGAGCGTCACCGGCACGATGGTCACGCCCTTCTGCTGCACCTTCTCCAGCAGTTCGGGGGTGAAATGCAGACCGGCGGTGGGGGCGGCGGCGCTGCCCTCGTTCTTGGCGTACACCGTCTGATAGCGCGTGCGGTCCTGGAGCTTCTCATGGATATAGGGCGGCAGGGGCATCTCGCCCAGCTGGTCGAGGATCTCCTCGAACACGCCGTCGAAGTGGAAGCGCACGATGCGTCCGCCGATCTCCGGGACACTGGAGAGGATCTCGCACTTGAGGCGTCCATCGCCGAAGGAGCAGACCGCGCCGGGCTTGAGGCGGCGGCCGGGCTTGACCAGCGCTTCCCAGTCGGTGGCGTTTTCGCGGCGCAGCAGCAGCACCTCCACCGGCACGCCGGTATCCTCCTTCACGCCCAGAAGGCGCGCCGGGATGACCTTCGTCTCGTTGATGACCAGCGCATCGCCGGGGTTGAGGTAGTCGATGATATCGTAGAAGTGCTTGTGCTCCAGCGCGGCGGGGGTGTTGAATTCAGCCGCGCGATGCACCACCAGAAGGCGGGAATGGTCGCGGGGCTCCACGGGGGTCTGTGCGATCAGCTCTTCGGGCAGGACGTAATCAAAATCAGCGGTTTTCATGGTCGATTCTCCAATATATTATAGTTGCTTTTGCATCAGGTAGAGTGCGGCGCTCTCGCCGTTTTCCTGGCGGATGGCATCCGGATGCATGCCGACGATGCGGAAGCCCATCTTCTCGTACAGGCCGCGCGCACGGGCATTGCCCTCGATGAATTCCAGCTCCATCACGGTCACGCCCTCGCGCTGGCGTGCCAGCTTTTCCATCTCGGTGAACAGCGCCGTACCGATGCCGTGGCCCCAGTAGGCCTTGCGCAGGGCGATGGCGATGTCGCAGCGGTGGCGCGTCTTGATGCCGCGGCGGAAGCTGATCTGGCAGTTGCCGGCAATCTTCCCGTCCACCTCGCAGACGAGCATGCACGCGTTTGCAGAGGCGACGATATCGCGCAGGAAGGCTTCCTCGCCTTCGACGGTGTAGCGGATCTCCGCCGGTGTGCGCAGGACGAAAGGCGTGTCCTCCGCCGTGTCGTAGAGGTACTGCACCATGTCCGCCGCGTCATTTTCGGGGTCGGGGGAGCGGAGCAGAGCTGCGCGGCCATCCTTGAGGACAAAGGGCATCGCTGAAAAGAGCATTCGTCACACCTCGTTTTTGTGATGGAAATAGCATGCGCCGGGGAAGCACATGACGCTGTCCCCGGCGCGACGGCTATTTGGGATTATTTCTCCACAAGGGGCATCAATTCCTGCAAGCCCTCGCGGAATTCCTTCCAGTCGGGCTTGTTGCGCCAATAGCGTGTGAGCGCAGAGCCATCGCGGAAGGGCTGATAATACGTCGCCTTGTTGCGGATGAACAGAAGCGCAACGTCCGCGCCGCCAAGGTCATCGGCGATGCTGAAGGGCTCTCCGAAGGCAAAGCCGTCCGCGGCGGAATCGATGGTATCCGCCGTGATCTGATGCAGGGCGGTGAACCAGCGGCCATAGCTGGACAGCGGCTCGACGGCGGTGTTGTCCGCAAGGGCATAGCTGACGGTGACTTCGCCATCCCACACATCCACATAGCACTGGCCGATATAGAACATGTTGGAGATCATCAGTGTGTAGGTCTGACGGCCCTCATGACGCAGATCGACGGGGATGACATTGTACCACTTTTCAGGCAGGGACGGATCGGCTTCCTGCAGGGTCAGGCCGCAGAGCATGACGGTGTTGTTGGGATACCAGATCGTTTCGGCGGTGTCATCGGCATCGTCATCCGTGTCGTCCTTTTCCTCCTTGAAGAGGCACTTGGCGTTCCACGGGCTGCGGACGTCCAGCTGGATGTAGGTGCGTCCGGCGGAGGTGTTGACGAACCAGCCCTTGCCGGGTTCCCACTGGGCGGCGGTGGTGCCGTCATCATATTCGGCGAACATCACAGTGCCTTCGCGGCTGAACCAGACGGTGGTGTCCTCGAAGGCCTCATAGCCGTAGATGGTCATGACGCCGCGCGTGTTGAAGCGCGCCTGCAGGGTGGAGGATGCGCTGGCGTATGCGCAGAAGCGCCCGTCCGCATTGAAGCGGTATTCGTTGCCGCTGTGGTCAAAGGCGGAAGAGGTGGTCAGGCCGCCGGCGGCATTGTACCGGGCGAGAAAAGGGCTGCCCGCCTCCGTCCAGGAGACCTCGCAGCCGGTCCATTCGCCGCCATCGGGCAGGCCGGAGGCGGCATAGGCGCGATCCTGCTCAGCCGGTTCGGCGGTTACACGGAGGGTATGCAGATCGGCGTCCACCGCGCGGAAGATGACCAGCGCATCCGCCGCCAGGGGCTGATCGAAGGTGACGGTGAGGGCATCCCCCGCGCGCTGCATGCGGACGATGCCGGGCGCCGCAGGGGCTGAAGGCAGGCTGGGCAGCTGGGATGCGGAGCGCGGCACGCTGATCCTGGCCGCAGAGGCCGCCGTCATTAGCAGAACGAGGGTCAAAAGCAGAGCAAATACTTTCTTCATGAAGGAGTACCTCCCATCTTGTGCATGCTTTCACTCTATTAGACGCATCAGGAAGGCGTTTTGTTGCATCGCGGAGGAAAAAAGCCGGAAAAAGCCGGAAAAAAGTCACTCGGCGTTCTTCAGTGCCGGATCGAACCGCTCCAGCAGGATGCCGGCCTCGTTGAAGAGCTCCAGCGTGAAGGCATCCGGATAGCCTTCCTCATACACCACGCGCTTGATGCCTGCGTTGATGATCATGCGCGCGCAGACGCTGCACGGCTGATGGGTGCAGTAGAGGGTCGCACCGTCGATGGACACGCCCAGCTTGGCGGCCTGGATGATGGCGTTTTGCTCGGCATGGATGGCATAGCAGACTTCGGCGCGGGTGCCAGAGGCGATGCCCAGCTTGCGGCGGAGGCACTCACCACGCTCGCGGCAGGTCTTCAGGCCGGCGGGGGCGCCGTTGTAGCCGGTGGTCATGATGCGCTTGTCCTTCACGATGACGCAGCCGATGGCGCGCCCCGGCGTGTTGCAGCTCGTCCAGGTGGCGATGACCCGTGCCATCTCCATAAAGCGAATGTCCCATTTGTTCATTGATATACACTCCTTTTGTCAGCGGATGGGGTCTTCGACCCCTTTTCGACATCATGCGGGCATTTTTGAATTGTCAGCGGACACCCTCCCAGAGGGCTTCGTCCGCATCGGTGAACAGGTCGCGATAGGCGGAATCCTCCAGCAGGAAGGTGGCGTCATAGGTCAGCGCGCTGCCGTATTCCTCCGCGATGTAGTCATACACGCGCACGCGGAGGACATCCGTCCAGAGGGTCGTGGTGAGGGTGCTGCCGGAGTAGGCGGTGTCGGTCAGCTCCTCGCTGACGGCGCGGCGCAGCAGCTCCAGGTCCGTGCCGTTCCAGCGGAACAGGCAGTTCTCGAACAGTGCGCCTGCATATCCGTTGACGGCCTGGGAGGCCACGATGCCGTATTCAGGGTACAGCTGGAAATTTGCCAGGCCGTAGTCGAGCCCCGGATGTTCGGCGCGGACATAGGCGTTCTCCTCCGGCATGTAGACGAAGAATTCCGCGTAGAAATTGGTCGCACCCAGGCTGACATACACCACGATGTCCGTCATGCCGTCGAAATTCACATCCTGGAAGGTGATGGGCGGCGCGTTCTCCACTGCGGTGAAGTAGATCACCTGTCCGCCCGGCGCGGTGTAGCGGTGGATGAATTCCCCATCGCCCGTCGTGCCGACGATCTCCGTGTCGGACACCGATCCCGCCGGAACGAGGTATTCGCTGCGGACATAGCCCTTCACGCCATCGGATTCCACATAGCTCCAGCTGTCGGAAGTCTCGCCCAGCAGGTGAAGCGCGCGTCCGTTGGGGATGCGCTGGATGATAAGGCCGTCCATCTCCGGGGCGATGTGCAGGTTCGTGACCGTGCTGAGCGGATTGTCCACGATGCACCACGGCCCCATCTGTGCGACATAGCCTGCTGTGAGGTATCCGGACATCATCCAGCCGTCCGTTTCGCCGATGATGACGCGGCTCCAGCCGTCCATTTCGTCATAGACGATGACGCTCGTGCCGGAATAATACAGCCCCAGGGAGGGTTCATCGCGCGATGGCCCCTGGCGCAGATGCACCTTGTCGGCATTGCCGCCGTCCACATAACGCACGCCGGTGTCCGCTGAGGCCAGGGGGCAGAGCATGCACAGCACCATCAGCAGGGACAGCACGGTCAGGATGGCTTTCTTCATGGGATCAACTCCTGTGGGGCGGGAATTCAGCGCGTTTGCACCATCCGCCTGTGGTTGAATTATACTGCATCCCCGCCGGTACTGTCAACGGAAATGCGCGCATATCCTGTCGTGAACGGAAGGGGGGCGAGCCATGGCATCGCTGAAAAAGCAGGCGCTGGTGCTGACGGCGGCCAATGCCTACACGCGCGCGCTGGGATTCGTGCTGCGCCTGGTGACGGCACGGCTGATGGGCGCGGAGGCCATGGGCGTGATGGAGATGTCCTCCTCAGCGGTCATGCTGGCCGTGACCCCGGTGACCGCTGGCCTGCCCACAGCGATCAGCCGCCTGACGGCCCGCAGCGGCGCAAACCGGGACGTTGTCCTGCGCACGGGGCTGGAATTGGTGAAACGCCTTGCCACGGTGCTGACCATTGCCATGGGGATCCTCCTGTGGCCGGCGGCGTGGCTGCTGGGCGACATGCGGACGCTCCCCAGTTTGCTGACGAGCTTGCCGCTGATCGCGCTGCTGGGGTCGTGCGCGGTCTACAGCGGATGGTTCTACGGCGTGGAGGACGCCGCCACACCGGCGCTGAACGAGTGCGCGGAGCAGACGGTGCGATGCGTGCTGGCGGCGGTGCTCCTGTGGCGATGTGCAGGGCTGAGCGTGGGCTGGACGGCGGCGCTGCCGAACCTGGCGGAAGTCGCGGCGGGGCTGACCGTGTGCTGGCTCTTCCGGAACAGATCGCCCCGATTGGCGAAAAAGGCGCCCGATGTGCGCATCCGCCGGGAGATCATCCGCCTGACAGCGCCCACATCCGCCGCGCGGCTGTGCCAGACGGCCTTGCGGACGATGAATGCCGTGCTGCTGCCGGTGTGCCTGCGGCGATCCGGCCTGAGCCAGGGGGCGGCCACGGCGCAGTTTGGCCTGCTCAACGGCATGGCGATGCCGCTGCTGATGCTCCCCGGCATCGTGACGGGCGCCATCTGCACGGTGGCGACCCCGGCGGTCTCCCGGCAGGAGGGGCAAACACGGCGGCTCAGGCGGACGATGCGCCAGCTGCTGCTGAGTGCGGCAGGGGTGGGCGCGGCAGCATCGGCGGGGCTTTTTTTCGGGGCGGATATGGCGGCGGAATGCCTCTACCGCGAGCCTGCGCTGGCTCCGCTGCTGCGGCTGATGGCGCCGGTGTCGCTGCTGATGGCCGTGCAGCAGGTGCAGTTTGGACTGATCACGGGACTGGGCAGGCAGGATCAGGCGCTGAAGGGGACGGTGGCGGCTTCCGCACTGAATCTGGCGCTGACGGCGCTCCTGTGTCCGGTGCCGCAGATCCGCCTGTATGGCGCAGGCTTGGCGAATCTGGCCGGAACAGCCCTGCGCGTGGTGTGGAACGCATGGGTGCTGAACCGGACGAAGAAAGGGCTGCAGGGCGGCGGACTATGCGCAGAAAGTACGCTGTAAGTTGGCGTCGGGAGCGTCCGCAGGGGATGCTTCCGACTTTTTTGAAAAAAAGTTGGAATAAGGGGTTGACAATTCCGTGAAAGTGGTGTATTATATCTCTTGTCGCCTGATAACTGATGTTGTTAGCGGCACGCATGACGCGGGGTAGAGCAGTTTGGTAGCTCGTCGGGCTCATAACCCGGAGGTCGCAGGTTCAAGTCCTGCCCCCGCAACCATTTGGCTCAATAGCTCAGCTGGCCAGAGCGTCCGGTTCATACCCGGCAGGTCATAGGTTCGAATCCTATTTGAGCCACTGCGAAACGCATTCAAGTCTTTGACTTGGATGCGTTTTTTTGTGCTCTCTGAAAAGTGCATGCGATGGGGTGCTGCGTTCCGCCGCATCCGGCCCGGCAGTTTGCGCTGCTTTGTGCATGGCTGCACGCGAGCGTTGAGCGTGTGATCCGCCTGCTCACGTGCAAAAAAGAAAAAAGGCCCCAAAAAAGACTTGACAAGGTGTACATAACTGTATAAACCATAATATGTACAGTATAAACAGTAAGTACAGGAGGCGATGGATTGAATCTGCTGATCGACAACAAGAGCGGCACGCCCATCTACGAGCAGATCTGCACGCAGATCAAGGCGCAGATCGTCAGCGGCGCACTGCAGGAGGACGAGATGCTCCCGTCCATCCGCGGATTGGCGAAGGATCTGCGCATCAGCTTCATCACGACCAAGCGCGCGTATGAGGAGCTGGAGCGCGAGGGCTATCTCTACACCATCCCGGCGAAGGGCTGCTATGTCGCGCCGCGGAATGTGGAGCTCATCCGCGAGGAGAACCTGAAGAAGATCGAGGCGCACATCGAGGAGATTGCCCGCCTGGCGGCCAGCTGCGGCGTGAGCAGGAGCGATGTGATGGATATGGTGGATTTCGGTTTGGAGGAACTGCCATGAATGCATTGGAAATCAAGGGCTTGACCAAGCACTTCCCGGGGTTTTCACTTTCCGGGCTGGATCTGACGCTCCCCAGCGGCTGCATCATGGGGCTGATCGGTGAAAATGGCGCTGGCAAGAGCACGACCATCCGCCTGATCCTGGATATGCTCCACAAGGACGGTGGCAGCGTGACCATCCTGGGCCGGGACAATGGGGAGAACCTCCGCCTGACCAAGGAGGACGTCGGCGTCGTGCTGGACGAAGTGGGCATTCCGGAATGTCTGGATCCCCGTCAGGTGGGAAAGGTCATGCGCGGGATGTATCGTCAGTGGGATCAGCCGACATATGAAAAGCTGCTGCACAAGCTGAAGCTGCCGGAAAACAAGACCTTCAAGGAGCTCTCGCGCGGCATGAAGATGAAGCTGGGCATCGCCATCGCGCTGTCCCATCACAGCAAGCTGCTGCTGCTGGACGAGGCGACCTCCGGGCTGGATCCTGTGGCGCGGGATGAGGTGGTCAGCATGCTGCGGGACTTCACTCGCGAGGAGGACCACGCCATCCTCATTTCCTCCCATATCGTCAGCGATCTGGAGAAGCTGTGTGACTACATCGCCTTCCTGCATCAGGGAAAGCTGCTGCTGTGTGAGGAGAAGGATCGGCTGATGGAGGAATACGGCATTGTCCGCTGCACGGCGGAAGAAGCGGATGCGCTGCCTGCACGGGTGATCCGCCATCGACAGGACACGGCGTATGGCGTGGAAATGCTGGTGGCGCGCTGCGACATCCCCCAGGGGATGCATGTCAGCCCGGTGAGCATTGAGGAACTGTTCCTGTGCATGGTGAAGGGGGCGAACTGAGTGAAGGGTCTGCTGCTGAAGGATCTCTACATGTTCATCAAGTATTACTGGGCGAATGTGCTGGTGATGGCGCTGTTCGTCATTCTCTCCGTGAATGATCCGGACAATGTGATGTTCTTAGTGTTCCCGTGTATGCTGGGCGGCTCGCTGCCGGTGACGCTCTTCTCCTATGACGAGCGCAGCCGCTGGAACGATTACTGCGGCACGATGCCTTGCACAAAGTGCGAGGTGGTGTCCGCCAAATTCATCGTGGCGCTGGCGGTGCAGAGCGCGGCGATGCTGCTGATCCTGCTGGTGCAGGGGATGCAGATGGCCTTCACCGGCACGGTGGATGGCGCGCAGCTGCTGATGAAGGCCGCGATGCTCTGCGCGGCGAGCAGTGCCTCGGTGGTGATGCTGCCGCTGTCCTTCAAATACGGCGTGGAAAAGGGGAGCATCGCTTACTATGTGCTGGTGGGCGTGATCTGTGCTGTGAGCTTTCTTGTTTCCGGCAAGGCGGAGGATGTCACGCTGTCCATGCCTGCTGGCGAATGGCTCTGGCTGGGGCTGATGGCCTTCGCTGCGGCGGTGTATGCGCTGTGCTGGTTCCTGTCCGTGCGCGCCTATGAAAAGCGGGAATGCTGAGCAAGGCAGCGTTCTTATCCGGCAAATGAAAAACGGCTGTCCCTTCCATCCGTAGGGGGACAGCCGTTTTGTTGTGCGCTTATCGTTCCGCCTCGGCCAGTGCGTGACCCATTTCGATCAGGTACGCCAGGGCGTTGTTCAGCCGCTTGATATCGCTTGTGCTGAAGTGTTCGGGCCACTCCATCACCTGCTGGGAAATCGCCACGCGGATCCGCTGGGACATTTCCACACCGGCCGGCAGCAGGCGCACATTGACGATGCGCCGGTCCTTGTCGCTGCGGCAGCGTTCCAGCAGGCCGCGGTCGTGCAGCGCATCCAGCAGCGGTGTGATGTTCGGCTTGGCGATGCCAAGACTGCTGCTGATATCGCCGATGGTCATCGACTTGTCGGAGAGCATGCACAGGATCTGGATATGGGAGAAGGGCATGCCGAATTCGTGCGTGATAGCTTCGATGCGAACGAGCCGTTTGGGCAGGAGAGGCAGTGCTTCATAAAGATTCCCGGAAATGGCCTCGACCAGGGCCGCGTCGCTTGTCCAATGCTTCGCCATAGGGGTCAGTCCCTTCTGATTTGTAGAATTGCGGATGCCATGTGTGCCGCTGCGCACCGGCCAGAGCCTGTCAGCAGCTTTTTCTCAGTGTAGCACACTCGGCGCCGGATGACAAGATTTCCTGTACACAAAACTATGTGTTCATACCTATTATGGTTGGATGTCCATAACCAGTAGGCGCTCCAACTGGCGGATGCTCTCCGCACGGGAGATGACATGATGAGTCAGCAGCTCATCCAGGAAATAGCTGCGGAAGCTGCTGATGAACGCCGGCCGGATGACCAGTGCGTCGGAATGATCCTCCTGCAGGGCGTAGTTGGAATACGCATCCATCAGCAGCACGCCCTTGTCGCCGTACATGGTGATCTCATAGCGCAATTCCGGCGCGATGTCCTTGAGGAAGTAGACATTGAACCAGGGATTGTCGCGCATGGCGTCGAGCAGGGCGCGGATGATGATCCGCCGTTCCTCCACAGTATAGGCGCGCTGGATGAAGAAATGATCGGTCTGTACGCCGGTGCGCATGAAGCGCTCCATCGCCGGGAGGCTGTAGATGATGTGGGTCGGCTTGTGCTTGTGGAACATATTGTCCAGACGGCGTACCTGGATGTCCTTCAGGGCGGCCATGAGGGCATCGAGCATTTCGCCGTCCGCCAGGCCGATCTGGCTGAAACCGTCGCGGATGGCGGCTTCCAGCACCTCAACGGGCAGGCAGTTGAAATGCACGTCCGGCTTGATGGAGCAGATGAGGCAGTCGCTCTCCAGTTCGCGGTAGGTCTCGGTGAAAGTGATGAAGGCCTCCGCGCCCTGTGCCAGATCCTCCCCCTGATCCAGATTCGGCAGGGATTTGAGCAATTCCAGGTCGAACCGCCGCCGATCCAGCGTCTGCATGACGATCGAGGTGCTTTGCAGGTTCATTTTGCCGATGAAGCGATCCTTGTCCAGGCGGATGAGCGTGCTGCCCTGGGTGCCGGTTTCCGTCTGATAGCAGAAGCTCATCGTGTGTGTGCGGTACAGTGCGAGGGTCTCCTCCGGGCAGGAGCCGGGTTCCACCAGACGCGCGGTGTACCACGGCTTGGTGATCAGCGGCAGCACGCCGAGGATGTTCTGCGTGATGCAGTTGTCCGACGTGTCGATATACTGGCGGATGGTGAGGCGCCCGTCCGAACCGGCCTTGCCGCAGCGATCCGCCAGCAGATGGCTCAGCGCGCTGTCGCAGCAGCCGGTGATGACGATCTCCGCCCTGGGCATGCTGGCCATCGCATCCAGAATGGATGCGAGCGAGACCGTGTCATCTCCGGGGACATCGATCTTTTCCACTTGGGCGTCGAAGTTCTCATCTGCAGAATACAGCAGCTTTTCAAACGCGCACCGCGACTGATACCGGTCATCCCCCAGACGCTCGGCACTGAGGGATTCCTGCAGCGTATGCCAGCGAGCTTCCGGCCAGGTGTCCCCCAGCGCATCGTGCAGCTTGCCCAGAAACCGCAGCTTCACATCCGCACCGGCTTGCCCGGACAGGATGCGGAAGATGCTGTTGCGGCTGCGGAAGCCGACCAGCCGCGCCACTTCCGACGCGGAAAGATCGTCCTCCTGCAGAAATTCTTTGAGGTGGTCGCCAAAGCTCATTTGCTGCATGCGGTGAAGCTCCATTCTACTTGTATCATTATGTATTCATTGGGATTATAACAAATGTGGTCGAAATTGTCAATTTTCTGACGTGATTAACCATTCCTCATGTATTTCTAATCATTTTCCACTGGAAGCGGCGGATCGGTTGTGGTATCCTTTTTCACGTCAACAGGAGGACAATGAATATGTTTGAGCTGATTGGTTCCATCTTTTCTCTCGCGTTTGGTCTGGTGAAGCTGGGCTTCAGCCTGGCGTGGGGCGCGGTGCAGTTCGTCTTCGGGCTGCTGGGCGGGATCTTGTCGTTCTTCGTGACGCTGGGAGGCTTCCTTTTGGCTGGCAGCCTGGTGCTGGTGGCGATCTTCCGCCGGAAGAACCGCAGGAAGGCGCATGCGGAGGACACCGCGCATCGCACGACGCGCACCTACGACGTGGATGATGAGGAATTCACGAGCTTCTACGATCAGTTCCGCACGGGGGAGAACTGAACTGGCAGGGGGGGACTTCGTCCCTTTTTCGCGATCGAGTAGGTGAAACGGACAAGCGATTTTCGCGTGGGGCTATCCGAATGCATTTCCGCCCGACACTCACCCGCATCATCCGCAGGATGATGCCGACTCCCACTACGCCAAAGGAAAAGTCGATTCCGCGCGACGCGAGGCGACTGGGGACTTTGTCCCTGAAAGGAGCCGAGCCAAAGCTCACAAAGCCCTGCTCCACGCGAGACTAACTTCAAAGGCACATTCGACTTGAACGCGAAAACGGGTGTCGAGAGGGTTGAAAGCCCTTCGCGGGTCCAGGGCAGCGCCCTGGAGACTTCGTCCCGTCCCTTGCCATTCAGGCCGCGGCGTGGTAAAATCAATACAGAGGACGAATCGACGATCAAGGAGGCCTGCGTATGGCGCCGCTGATTTCCAAATGGCACCGGGAGCTGGAGCTGTTCAGCGCGGTGAAGCCCCTCATCATCCTCGAAGGCAATGTGCTGGATCGCTGCCGGTATCCGGTGGAAGGCTCCCTCCCCGAGGACAGCCTGGTGCCGCTTCCACAGTACCTGAATGGCTACCTGACGGATCAGGGCTATGACCAGGTGGTGTTCTACTCCAACCTGGTGGGCTTCATGAACCCCTACACACCTGAGATGCTGGCGGATTTCGCGCGCACCAATGGCTGCAAGGCGGAGAACGGCGCCATTCCGGCGGAATTCAAGGGCAATTCGGCGGATGCCGCGCCCAATGTCATCCGCCGCGCCATGAGCCAGACCACTGCCGCCACCGCCGTGGTGATGGAGCTGGTCAGCCACTATATCATCACGCCTGAACGGATGGATCAGCATGATGTGAACAGCTTCAATCTGCTGATGCAGTCCGCCATGTCCGCCGCGACAGTGCGCACGCCCATGGGCAAGCGGCAGAATCTGCTGATCCTGCTGGTCGCGAAGCTCAATGATCTGCCGGCATGGTTCTATCTGAACAACCCGCTGTGCAAGACCATCCGCATCGAAGCACCCGACCGCGAGGAACGCCGCCGGCTGATCTCCGGCAAGGCCTGGCCGACCTTCTTCGATGCGACGGTCTACCGCACGGACATGCCCTTTTATGACGCGCACCCGGAGGAACTCGCCCGGCTGCGCGAGAAATTCGTCGGCCTGACCGAGGGGCTGACCTTTACCGAGCTCGATGCCATGCGCCGCCTGTCCAAGCAGGAACAGACGCCCATCCGCGAGCTGTGTTCCATCGTTGATCTGTACAAATACGGCGTGAAGGAGAATCCCTGGGCGAATCTGTCCGTGGACAGCCTGCGCACGGCGAAGCAGGATTTCGAGCGGCGCATCAAGGGACAGGACGCTGCGCTGGAACGCACGCTGGATGTGGTCAAGCGCGCAGTGACGGGTATGAACGGCTTGTCCTCGTCGTCCACCGCAAAGCCCAAGGGCGTCCTGTTCTATGCCGGGCCGACTGGCGTTGGCAAGACGGAGACCGCCAAGGCGCTGGCGGAGAAGCTTTTCGGGGACGAAAGCGCGTGCATCCGCTTTGACATGTCCGAGTATGGGCAATCCCATTCGGATCAAAAGCTCTTGGGTGCACCGCCCGGCTATGTCGGCTATGAGGCGGGCGGTCAGCTGACCAACGCCATCCGGAAGAACCCCTTCGCCATCGTGCTCTTCGACGAGATTGAGAAGGCGCATGCCTCCATCCTGGACAAATTCCTCCAAATTCTGGAGGACGGCCGCCTGACCGACGGACAGGGCAACACCGTCTATTTCTCCGAGACGATCATCATCTTCACCAGCAACCTGGGCATGTATGTCAAGGATGAATTCGGCCGCCGCCATCAAAACGTCACCATGGACATGGACTATGCCGAGGTCGAAAAGCGGCTGCGCCAGGCGGTGGAGGATCATTTCAAGCTGGAGCTGGGCCGTCCGGAGATCCTCAACCGCATCGGCGAAAACATCGTCGTGTTCGACTTCATCCGTCAGGATGCAGGCGAGGCGATCCTGCGCGCGCAGGTGGATAAGATCGTCCGCCGCCTGGAGGAGCAGAAGGGCATCCGCGTGACCGTGACGGACGAAGCGTATGCGGAATTGTCCACCGCCGCGCTGGCCGACCTTTCCAACGGCGGACGCGGCATCGGCAATCAGGTGGAGGCGCTGCTTATCAATCCCCTCAGCCGCTGGCTGTTTGACCATGCGGTGATCCGCGATGCGGACGTGACCATCGAGCATTTCGACACCGGCGCGAAACCGCCCTGCGTCCGTTGCCGTCAGGAGGGAGGTGCGCACGATGAGTGATCTGCGCAGAACGCTCCTGCGGGGGATGTCCGACATTGTGGGCGACCTCTATGGCGAAGCAGCCGCGAACCACACCGTGACCATGAAGGCGGCGGATGCGCCCGTGCCGGCAGATCAGCCCGCCCTGCCGCCCTTCTGCAAATTATGGAAAACGGCGGATGAGAGCATCGACTGGACGGACATTCTGGTGTCGCCCGTGCCGACGGACGGCCTGACGCCGCCGGACAAATGGGCGCTGTATCACCGCTATGCGGCGGATGTGCTGCGCGGGGACATCGGGGCGTATCTGGCGGTGCTCCAGGCGGAAAACCCCATGGCTGACCTGACCCCCTATGTGGCGGCGCTGGACGTGACCACCGCCGATGCGGACACGCTTCGGGCGAAGTTCGCGGCGCGGGCCGATCTCATGACGGGGGACGCCCGGGAGTACCTCTGCGGCATGGCGCTGCGCATCGCCCGAGACCTCTTCGCGGCGCTGCCCGTGCTGGTGGCGGAGGTGACCGCGACCCATGCCGGGCGGACGCTGCTGAACGTGCGCTTCACCCGTGCGGCGCTGAATAAAGTGCGCTTTGCCTTCATCGACCCGGTGGAATTCGTGATGAAATGCGGGGCGGAATGGACGGCGGATGACGCTGACATGGCTGAAAAAGCATGATGACGCAGCCTGCGGTCGGGTTTGTCATGCGCTGCCGGAAGACAACAGATCTGCATGAAACGCAAAGCTCCCATCCATGGCGGATGGGAGCTTCAGGGTGTCAAAAAAGTGGCGAAAGCCACTTTTTTGAGTTTTGCACTTCGTCACTGTCA
>CAZIUA010000024.1:0-30077 GCA_964542315.1 uncultured Faecalibacterium sp.
TATGGCTGATTCCCGTCAGGATCAGAAGGAGGAGGCGTGTCAGAAGGATCGGGAGCAGGTGGGGTATAGTTCGGATTCATGTCCGGCTTCTCATAGACGGAGAAGAGTGTGTTGCTGAGGCGTCCCTTTTCATCACGGGTGCGCTTGCGAGTGATATACCCATTGTGTTCCAGTTCTTTGAGAGTAGACCGTACAGCATCGATGCCGTCTTTCATGTAGTATGCAAGACCTTCGGTGCTGAGTTTCCACTTCTCAGGGGTTGATAGGATGTAGGACAGAAGCCCCTTAGCCTTCATTGAAAGGTTGCGATCCCACAGATGGAAACGCCCCATGACCGTGTAGTCCCTCGTGCGCTCAATACGGTATATGTCAGCCATTTTTCTTTTCCCCCAGCACATGATCGAGGAGGCCGGTACGAATGAGAGGACAATTACAGATACAAGATGCAACTACGGGAGTAGGTTCGTCAAAACCCAGAAGGGCGTTGGTGTTCGTCTGGAGCTTCAGTGCGATTTCCTCAAGGAGACAAATCCCTAACTCAAGCTCGCCATTCTCGAACATCTGAATGACGAGAAGGGGTCTGTTGATCAACTGACCAAATTCAGCTTGGCTGAGTCCCAAAGACTGGCGCTGTTTAGCAATGCGCTGTCCAATGGTGATGCAGTGATACAGGTTATAAAGTGTATTCATGGATGCAGATTCACTGGGATAGAAAGTATAGGCAGCATACTGATACATCTTCAGATACACTTCTGTTACGAGTCGCGGGTCGATATCAGAGGGCGTATTATCCATGAATTCCATGTACTTGGTAGTAAGTGCATTCTGAAAATAGCGCGAAAACTTCAGGTTGTGCTTAGTAATGATTTCTTCCGGAGTGGGGTGCAACTTCATAACATCTGTAGCCATGATTATCCTCCTAAACGTCATTTGGTGATTGGTGAATCAGCGGGTATGTTCTTTTTTCTGCCGCTGGATGAACATCTGGCGGCTGTATTCAATGATGTCCTCGCGGATTTGCTGATCAGTATGCCCCTTCGGGAAATACTGACGGACATCATTAATCGGTATGAAGCCGGTATTCAGGTCGGCTTTCTTCGCCTCGCCAAGAATAGCTCGCATCACATCGATTGATAATCGTTTTGCGGTAGAGAATTTCTTCATCCGCTGGGCTTGTGCAAGAGAGGGTGTGGCCTGCTCACTTTCAATGGCATCCAAGAGATTTACTTGCTCATCATGTGTGAGGAAGGAAAGCTCAACGGCTGGATTGATAGCGATTTTCTTGTTATCGACCATCTCTAATAGCTCTGGAATTAAATGCGTTAGGCGTATATAACGCTGAATCTGATTGCGGCTTTCACCAGTCTGTTCAGCCATCAACTGATCGGATCTTTTTTGTGTCCCAAGTTGGGACACATTTTTTAGGGAGGGTCGTCCAACGGTTCTTTTGAGAGCATCGAGCTTCATTTTGTAGGCAAATGCACGCTCGCTGGGCAAGAGTGTTTCGCGCTGAATGTTGGAATCGACCATCATCAGAATGGCCTGATCGTCAGTCAGGTCGCGGACGATGACTGGCATGGTCTCCAAGCCAAGAAGCTCACAGCCATGCTTCCGGCGATGCCCAGAAATCAGTTCATAGCCTCCTTCGGGACGTGGACGAGCAATAGCAGGAACAAGGATGCCGTTTTCAGCGATGCTGTCAACGGTTTCTTGCATCTTCTCATCGTCAACGACACGAAAGGGATGGTCAGCGAAGGGGTATAGCTCACTCAATGGAATATCCATGACCTTCTCACGGGCTGCATCGGCGCGGCTCTCCTCGGTGCTGAAAATGTCATCATATGCAGGCAGACTTAGCTTTTTGCCGTTGCCTTTCACGACTCAACACCTCCTTGGTGAGATTACGGTATGCTTCTGCAACCTTTCCCTTGGGGTCATAAGTATGGATGCTGACACCAGCAGCAGAGGCTTCCGCAGCACGCACGGACATCGGTATTTCCGTGGAGAATATGTTGATGTGCTTACCGTAGGTGTTTCTGACAAGGGAACCGATCTCTTTTGCTAGGTTGGTGCGGTTGTCCACCATTGTCAGGACTATGCCTTCTGTTTTCAGACGGGGATTGATTTTATTCCGTACCTGCTTGATTGTGTTGAGCAGATCGACCAAGCCCTTGGCAGACAGATACTGTGGCTGCACCGGAATGATTACGTTATCAGCAGCTGATAGAGCATTCAGATTCAACATGCTCAACGACGGCGAACAGTCAATCAAGATATGGTCGTACTGCTTGCGCAGAGGGGCGAGGATCTGCTTAAGCAGATTCTCACGGCTTAACGCATTCACAGTGGCTGCTTCCACACCAGACAGCTCAATGCAGGAAGGAATGAGGTCTACTGCCTCCTGTTGATGCAATATACCCTCACCAGGTGTGACTGGCTTACTATCCAGCACCTTTGACATGAGTGTGGCAACCGTAACAGGCAAGTCGTCAGGCTTGTCATAGCCAAGGCTGATGGTAAGACTGCTTTGAGGGTCGAAATCAACCAGAAGGACCTTTTTGCCTTCGCTGGCAAGGCCGACACCAAGATTGGCACATGTACAGGTTTTACCCGTGCCGCCCTTTTGATTGATGATTGCTGTGACTGTGGCAGGCATCTCGCTTTTCCTCCTTGTGCTTCACATAGGTACGTTTCCATTTCGGTTGGGGCTTGGGGCGATGAGTAGATTCTCTATTTGGGGAGTAAGGACATCGATGGAATACACAGGTGCGATCAACGCCGTGGGGGCGATGGAATCTACAAGAACGGCATTCCTCAAACATACCGTCCTCACCACTGTCATATTGCGAGTATGGGCTTTCATTCATGGCAGCTTCAAAAGCGAGACTGCCGCCGTAACGGGGCATGGGAACATTCCTCCTATTCTGTAATAGAAAAGCCACGGTGCATCGTGTGACACATCGTGGCCAACATGTGAACTGGAACGGAAAGGCGTACCAGACTGCATAAACAAATAGCGATATGCAAGAACTCTTTCGAGACTGGCATACCGCTATTAGGGGCTACTAAACTCCAGAAACTTGTGGTATACTTGCTACAAGGGTGGCGATTTGCTAACCAGCGGAAACGAAGCAGCGTTCGTCCGGGTTCGATTCCCACGCATTTTGCTCCTGGATTCTGCTAACATTTTGCTAACAGGACGCAAATAAACGCGGAAAAAAGGGACGAAATCGCACAACACCAAATAGCACGAGTTTCGGCTGAAACCCTTGTATTTCAAGGGATTGCAAGACATGGCAAGACATCGTAGCACAGCGTGGATCAGACAATTTTCAGTGCTCCTAAGCGATAGGTCGGAGGTTAGAGTCCTCTCTGGGGTGCCAGCGCCGTCACGGGTTTGATCCGCGGCGGCTTTTTTTGTTCATGTTTTTTTCGGAAAAGCCCTTGACAGTCCGCCGCAGACTATGCTATACTCATTTCGGGTCAAGTTAGACACGTCTAACCAGTATTCTGAAAGGTCGCTGCCAATCGAAAATGCACGGTTGGCAGCATTCCTTTCCACCACGGTTAGAAATAACTAACTCGAAAGGGGATCACTCATGCCGGACGAAATGGTCATCCGCCACTGCGCGCCCACGCTGGCCTCCCTCAAGACGGGCAGCATCTTCGTCTGCTCTGGCGAGAGCGAGCAGGCAATCCGCGCGAGCATCCGCAGCCTGGATCAGCGGCTGTGCGGCAAGGGGCTGCGGGTCATTCCGCTGCAGTTCCGGCAGGGGCGCTGCATGGTCTATGTGTACCGTCCGGAGCAGCTGGCGAAGGATCTGTCCTGCGCGCCGGCGGAGGAGATCCTCCGTGCGTGCGGATATGCGCCGGGCCAAGCGGCGGAACAGGTGCGCCATCTGCAGGAGCGCCTTGCGCAATGCGGGGAATTCCCCCATGAGATCGGGCTTTTTCTGGGCTATCCGCCGGAGGATGTGGCGGGTTTCATCGCCCATCGCGAGGCGAAATTTGTGGGCTGCTGGAAGGTCTACGGCGATGTGGAGAGCGCACGGCGCACCTTCGCCCGGTATCGCGGATGCACCGCGGCCTACCTCCGCCTGCATGCCAATGGACACGGTATCGAACGGCTCGCAGTGGCCGTATGATGCATCATACAGCGCGCTGGCGGCAGGGCCTGCCGGTGCAAGAGACATCAACAGATGAGAAAGGTGGATCAGCATGAAGATCGCAGTTGTATACTGGAGCGGCACGGGCAACACGGAGGCCATGGCGCAGGCTGTGGCGGAGGGCGCGCAGAACGCAGGCGCACAGGTGGATACCTACACCAGCGCGGAATTCTGCGAGGGCATCGTCGGGGATTATGACGCCTTCGCGTTCGGCTGTCCGGCGATGGGCGCCGAGGTGCTGGAGGAGGGCGAATTCGACCCCATGTTCACCGCATGCGAGGCCGCGCTGCAGGGGCGCAAGCTGGTGCTGTTCGGCTCCTATGGCTGGGGCGAGGGCGAATGGATGCGCACCTGGGAGGAGCGCTGCCTGAATGGCGGCATGACCCTGGCGGCGGAGAGCGTCATGGCCAACAACACGCCGGATGAGGCAGCGCTGGAGCAGTGCCGCGCGCTGGGCGCCGCGCTGACGGCGTAAGGCCAGGGAAAACGGAATACAGCAAAGGCCGTGCTTCCTGCGTGGAAACACGGCCTTCGCTCATTGTGCTATATGGAGATCAGTGCTGCTGACCCTTCTGGCCGTAATAGGCGTTGGGGCCATGCTTGCGCAGGAAGTGCTTATCCTGGATATTCTGGGGCGCAGGAGCAGCATCCGCCTTGATCTGACGGGTGTACACCGCCATCTTGGCGACCTCTTCCAGCACGACGGCATGATACACCGCCTGCGCCGGACTCTTGCCCCAGGTGAAGGGACCATGGGACGCGCACACGATGCCGGGGGTATGCAGGGGCTCGATGCCGCGGTCAGTCAGCTCCTCGATGATGACCTTGCCCGTGTTCTTCTCGTAGTCCTCGTCAATCTCCTCGGTGGTGAGGTGACGGGCGCAGGGGATCGCACCGTAGAAATAGTCCGCATGGGTGGTGCCGTAGCAGGGGATGTCCTCGCAGGCCTGCGCCCAGCCCACCGCATAGGGGCTGTGGGTGTGGACGATACCGCCGATGTCGGGATACTGCTTATACAATTCGATATGGGTCTTGGTGTCGGAGGAGGGGTTGAGCGTGCCCTCCACCACATTGCCCTCCAGGTCGAGGACGACCATCATATCCGGGGTGAGATCGTCATAATCCACGCCGGAAGGCTTGATGACGACCAGACCCTTTTCCCGGTCGATGCCGGAGACATTGCCCCAGGTGTAGGTGACAAGGTTCCGCTTGGGCAGTTCCATATTGGCCTCATACACGGCCTGCTTGAGCTTCTTCAGCATGGGAGCGTACCTCCATGAATTTGTTTTGATCGTCGGTCGGCTTTCGCCCTTACTTCATTTCCGCCACAGCGGAGGCCTCAGCGCTCAGCGCCTGCTGGAAGCGCGCGGTGTAGGCATCCAGACCGGCGGCGTCCTCAGCGTCAGGCGCGATGGTGGAACCCTTCGCACCGGCGAACACATGGGCATTCAGGTAGCTTTCGAGGGTCTCGCCGGGCTGGGCGTTCACGCGGTAGGCCGCCAGCAGCGCCATGCCCCAGGGGCCGCCCTCGCCCGCGGTCTCCATGACGGAAATGGGTGCCTTCAGCGCAGCCGCCAGGATCTTCTGGCCCACGCCGGGGGTCTTGAAATAGCCACCATGGCCCAGCAGGGCGTCGATCGCGACATTTTCCTCCGCCAGGATGTCCATGCCGATCTTGAGGGTGGTCATCGCACCGGCCACCAGGGAGCGCGCGAAATTCGCGAAGGTGAGCTTGGCATCAGGCATGCGCACCATCATCGGCCGGCCCTCATCCAGGCCGACCACGGGCTCGCCGGAGAACAGGGGGATGTTCACCACGCCGCCGCAGTCCTTTTCGGCCGTCAGCGCGGCGTTGAACAGGTTGACATACACATCGTTCATGGACACATTCAGGCCGCAGGCATCCGCAAAGCCCTTGAGCATGCCGGCCCAGGCGTTGATGTCGCTGGTGCAGTTGTTGCAATGCACCATGGCGACGGGCTTGCCGGTGGGCGTGGTGACCATGTCGATCTCAGGATACACTTTGGAGAGCATCTTCTCCAGCACGACCATCGCGAACACGGACGTACCGGCGGACACATTGCCCGTGCGGACGGCCACGGCGTTGGTGGCGGCCATGCCGGTGCCAGCGTCGCCCTCGGGAGGCGCCATCAGCGCGCCGGCCTCCAGCGCACCGGTGGGGTCAAGGAGCTTGGCACCCTCGGCGGTCATCACGCCCGCATCCTCGCCCGCGCAGAGCACTTCGGGCAGAATCGCGCGCAGCTGCCAGGGATAGCCCATGCCGGCGGCCTTGGCATCCACCAGGTCGATCATCCGCTGATCGTAATCGCACTTCTCGCTGTCAATGGGGAACATGCCGCTGGCCTCGCCCACGCCCAGCACCTTCTTGCCGGAGAGCTGCCAATGCACATAGCCCGCCAGGGTGGTCAGGTGATCGATATCCTTCACATGCTTTTCACCATTGAGCATGGCCTGATACAGGTGCGCGATGGACCAGCGCTGGGGAATATTGAAGCCCAGCAGCTCGGTCAGCTCGGCGGCGGCCTTGGGGGTCATGGTGTTGCGCCAGGTGCGGAACTCGCAGATCTGCTTGCCGTCCTTGTCAAAGGGCAGATAGCCATGCATCATCGCGGACACGCCGAAGCCAGCCAGCTTCGTCAGCGCCACGCCGTACTTGGTCTTCACATCCGCCACCAGGTTGGCATAGGCATCCTGAATGCCGGCCCACACATCGTCCAGATGATACGTCCACACGCCGTTTTCCAGGCGGTTCTCCCAGGTGTGGTCACCGGAGGCAATGGGCGCGTGCGTATCGTCGATCAGCACGGCCTTGATACGGGTGGAGCCCAGCTCAATGCCCAGCACAGCCTTGCCTTCGCCGATCAGGCGGGCAGTCGCTTCGATATTCATATTTCGTTCCTCCTTATGCATTCGGAATTGGATCTCTTCCGCCATTATACCATGTTTGCAAATGCTTGTCCACCGGGAAAATGCGCTTGCAATCGGCAGACGTTTCGGATACAATAGGGGAAAGGCCAAGGGAGCGATGAATAAGGAGAAATCGCCATGCAGCAGCTTGAATTTGCCCGTTTCCCGGAGGAAGCCGGGGTCTCCTCAGCCGGACTGCTTGCCTATTTGGAGGCCCGCAAGGCCGCCGGGGCGGAGCACCATGCTATTTGGGTCATCCGCCATGGGAAGGTGGCCTGCAGAATGGTCTTTTCCCCCTATGACGACCGGACGCCCCACATGCTCTTCTCCCTGTCGAAGTCCTTCTACTCAGCAGCGGCAGGCTTTGCGGTGGAGGAAGGGCTGCTGCAGTGGGACACGTGTCTGATCGACGTGCTGCCGGAGGAATTCCCCGACGAGCCGCCGGAATGGCTGCGTTCCATCACCCTGCATCACCTGCTGACCATGGGCAGCGGCCTGAAGCCGGAGAGCGACAATGTGTTCACCGACCACTGGGCGCGGGATATCCTCGCCTGCGGATGCGACAATGAACCGGGGACGCATTTCCATTATAACAGCCACGGCACCTACCTCGTGTCGCGCATGGTGCAGAAGGTCACCGGCATGACCGTGCGGGATTACCTCATTCCGCGCCTGTTTGAGCCCCTGGGCATGATGAACGCGGACGGCTCCGCGCCCGAATGGGACTGCTGCCCTGAGGGGGTGAACGTCGGCGGATGGGGGCTGTGGCTTTCCTGTGCGCAGATCGCGCCCTTTGGGCAATGTCTGCTGCAAAAGGGCATGTGGGACGGCAAACAGGTGCTGCCGCGTCCGTGGCTCGACCTGGCCACCCATGCGCAGATCGACAACGGCAACGGCGACCACACCAGCGAAAATGACTGGAACGTTGGCTATGGCTACCAATTCTGGATGTGCCGCGGCGATCGCGCCGAAGGCTGCACGCCGCGCTATCGCGGAGACGGCATGTTCGCCCAGTTCGTCATCGTGGATGAAAAGCGCGATATGGTGGTGGACATCGGTCAGGCGCTGTCGCTGATCTACGACCACATCTTCGCGGCGGCGGATATGCCTCCGGCAGATGCGGCCACCCAGGCGGAACTGGCCCATCGCCTGTCCACCCTCTCCTACCCCTGGCCGACGCATGACGGCAGCGCGTTGCCCGTCGGCGTGTATGCGGATGCGGAAAGCGGCGTCCGCTTCACCATCACCGCCGATCAGGTGATCCTCCAGTCGAACGAAGGGGAAAGCCGCTGCTTCCACGCCGGACGCTTCACGGAGGAAAACAGCTGCATCTCCTGCTGCGGCATGGCAGACGGCACCCTCCGCATGCTGGTACGCTTCCTGCGCGGCCCCTTCACGATGGATCTGACCTGCCGTTTCAGCGGCGATGCGGCGGAACTTGTCTGCGCCGGTGTAGGCCAGGAGCACAAGACCCTCCGCCTCACCCGCCAATCATGATGAAAAGGAAGTCGTATGCAATGAAGAAGCTCCTTGCGCTCTTGCTGGCGCTGCTCCTGCTGCCCCTGGTCGGTTCCGCCGAGGAAACGACCCTGCCCGACAGCTTCAACTGGTATGAGATCTTCGTCCGTTCCTATCAGGATTCCGACGGGGATGGTCTGGGCGACCTCAACGGCGTCCGTCAGCGTCTGGACTACATCGCCGACATGGGCTATACCGGCCTGTGGCTCATGCCCATCATGCCCAGCCCTTCCTATCATAAGTACGATGTGACGGATTACAAGGCCATCGACCCGCAGTGCGGCACGATGGACGATTTCCGCGCCCTGGTGGAGGAATGCCATGCGCGCGGCATCCGCATCATCATCGACCTGCCCCTGAACCACACCTCCAACCGGCATCCGTGGTTCCTCGCGGCGGTGGAATCTATCCAGCGGCGCCGCTACGACAGCCCGTACATGGAGTATTACTGCTTCACCGAAACGCCGGGCAGCAAATATGTGCAGATCTCCGGTTCCTCCTGGTTTTATGAGGAGCAGTTCGCCGGCGGCAACATGCCCGACCTGAATCTGGACAGCGAGGCCGTCCGCGCGGAGATCCGCGACATCGTGACCTTCTGGCTGACGGATGTGGGTGTGGACGGCTTCCGCCTGGACGCCGTGACCTCCTACTACGCGCAGGATACGGCGCGCAATGTCGCCTTCCTGGATGAAGTGAAGGCCATGTGCGAGCAGGCGAAGCCCGGCAGCTATCTGGTGGGTGAGGCCTGGGTGGGACAGGCCGCTCTGGCGGATTACTGGCAGTCCACCGTGGACAGCTTCTTCCTGTTCCCGTCCGCCCAGGCGGAGGGCTTCATCGTCAAGTCCCTGCTGGGACGCAGCCCTGACGCGACCAAGTTCGTCACCGGGCTGGAGAAGGCACTCTCCCTCCTGCCGGAAGGCCGCACCCTCGCCCCCTTCCTGTGCAACCATGACACCGGCCGCACCATCGGCCTGCTGCAGGCACGCAGGCTGCCCGAACGCGCCAAGTTCGCCCAGGGCGTGCTGGGCATGATGCCGGGCAATGTCTTCACCTATTACGGGGATGAGATCGGCATGGTCGGCGCGGGCGATGATCCGAACAAGCGCCTGGCCATGTACTGGAACGACGGTGACATGACCCAACAGCCGCCCGGCGTGACCAGCCTGGAATACGCCTATCCCTGCGCGGATGACCAGCTGGCGGATGCATCCTCCCTGCTGAATTACTGCAAGGCGGTCAACCATGCGCGCCTGACCACGCCCCTCATCGCCCGCGGCGAGAACACTACCCTCTATTCGGACAAGCAGGTGGTGCTCATGCAGCGCCAGCTGGATGGCGAATGCTGCTATATCGCGATGAACTTCGCCACCTCCGCTGAAAAGACGGTGGAGGTCCCGGCCACAGGGCTGACCCTCGTGACCGACCTGGAGGTCGCGGACGGACAGGTGTCCGTCACCGAGGCGGACGGCGTGACCACCGTGACCCTGCCGGCCTACGGCATCGCCATCCTCCGGTAAAAAAGCCGGATCCGTGCGCATGCATTTTTCCGCGAAATGTGGTATAATCAAGGCACAGTCCGGCCTCTGCATGATCGACGGCAGCCGGTCGGGGCGGGCTGAACCAAGGTCGATCGCTCCTGCCGTGACGCATTGGACCGGAAGGAAGAATCATGTCGCATGCCCCCGTTACCGCCTCCATCACCGTGGAGGACTGCAAGAAGAACATCGAAGCGCTTTACCGCGCCGATCCCCGTGTCCGCCTGAACATCGCCCTGAGCCACTCCAAGGTGGTGCAGGATGCCGAGGCGCTCATCATCGGCGTATACAGGCATTGCTTCTGCGTGGAGGAAAGCAGCTGTGGCACGCCCCAGCGTCACACCTTCACCTATGCCGACCTTTTGACCCACCGGGTGGAGGTGCTCCCCCGCCAGTGACTGCCTCACAGGCAATCGAAAAGCAGCTATGTCCGGAGGAAAGCCTCCTTCAGGCATAGCTGCTTTTTTGTATGCAGGATGATCAGGCGATGGGGCAGCGGATCTGCGCCTGCAGGGTGCCGTCCGATGCGGCGATGGTCAGATCGTCCTCGGGGAGGATGACCGCCAGCGCCTCGCCGTAATAGGTGTCGGTGGTGGCATCAAGGTAGCTTTCCGGGTAGAAGGGGCATGCGCTGCCCAACCCGATGAGCTGTCCGCCGGTGACACTCACGGTGATGTGGCCGCGGTGCATGGGCTGCACGATGCCGTTTTCATCGGTGTAGCGCAGGCGCACCCAGCACAGCTTGCCCTTTTCCGGGGCGGATTCCGGTTCGATGCGGATCTGCGTCTTCTCCTGCGCGGTGACGAGCGTCCGCCGGCCGATCTCATGCCCATCGCGGTCATAGGACACAGCGGTCAGCTCGCCGTTGTCATACGGGATGTGGAAATGCGCCAGGCAGGTGTCCTTGAGCACCTTCGTGCCGACGGTCTTGCCGTTGAGAAGCAGGTCGACCTTCGCCGCGCGGGCATAGACCTCGACGAAGGCCTGCTTCCCCTCGCAGCCGCGCCAGCTCCAGCTGTCCATGGCGTTGGTCATCTTCCACGCGGAAGGCGAATGCTTCTCGCCCTGATGATCCACCGGGCGCACGGCGATATACGGCCCGGCTTCCTTTTCCAGCGCGACGCGGGTATACAGTGCCTCGCCCAGGGGCTTGCCTGTCAGGTCGATGCGTCCCGAACCGGCCAGCATCCAGCCCAGCCCCTCGAATTGCGGCGCATATTCGCGGTATTCCCATGAGCCGACGCCCACTTCGCCCATGTAGTCCATGCCGGCCCAGACGAAATCGCCCACCAGACGGGGCTGCTGCTTGGCCAGCTCGCGGAAGCGGTAGGCATCGTTGCAGAAGGTCTCGCTGCCCAGGATCAGCCGGTCGGGATACTTCTTCAGGTCATGCCGGTAGCGGTAGATGCCGTAGTTGTATCCGGCGATGTCCATCGCGGCGAAGGCGTCGCGCGTCTTCACGTCGCAGCCGTGCAGCGTGGCGCCGCGCTTCATGAATTCATCGCCCAACAGGCCTGCCATATCGTTGAAGAACTGGCTGCCGACGGCCTTCTTTTTGGCGGTCTTGTTTTTCGCCTTGGCCTTTTCAGCGGCTTCGGCCTCCTTTTTGGCTTTCTTGTCGGAATACACGCCAAAGCCGATGGAGGACAGGAAGTTGAAGAAGATGTTCACACCGCAGGTGACGGGGCGGGAAGTATCCAGCTGGTGGAGGAAGTCCGTCAGCTGCTGCGTCAGGGCGATGCCCTTGGGCTGGGCGGTCTCGCTGACCTCATTGCCGGTGGAATAGAGGATGACGCAGGGGTGGTTGAAGTCCTTCTCGACCATGTCGGTCAGATCCTGCTGCCACCACTGGGCGAAATAAGGCACATAGTCGTGCTCGGTCTTGTGGATGTACCAGTGGTCGATGTATTCGTCCATGACCAGCAGACCGAGGCGGTCGCAGGCGTCCAGCAGTGCCTTCGAGCAGGGATTGTGGGCGCTGCGCAGGGCGTTGTAGCCGTTCTCCTTCAGCAGGCGGACGCGGCGCTCCTCCGCCTCGGGGAAGCACTTGGCACCCAGCACGCCGTGGTCGTGATGGACGCATGCGCCCTGGATGATGACGCGCTCGCCATTGAGGCAGATGCCGTCCTTGCCCCAGGTCAAGGTGCGGATGCCGAAGGAGCATACATGCTCATCCGTGCCGAAACGCACGCGGCAGGTGTAAAGGTTCGGTGTATCGACGCTCCACAGGCGCGCATCGGGGATGGTGATGCGGCAGGCGGTGCGGCCGTCGGTGGGCTGCACGGTGCTGGCGATGACCTTTTCGCCGTCGAGGATGTCCACCGTGACCTCACCCGGTGCGGTGGTCGCGACTGACACGTCGATCTGCGCCGGTGCGATGCTGACCGTGCGGATCTTCACGCCGTTGACGGCGATATGCGCCGCATCCGCGATCCACATGGTCACGGGGCGGTAGAGGCCGGCACCGGAATACCAGCGGGAGTTGGGCTGATCGCTGTTGCGGGCGATGACGGACAGGGTATGCTCGCCGGGGGTGAGCCGTCCGGTCAGATCCACATAGAAATTGGTGTAGCCATAGGGGCGGAAGGCCAGCGTTTCGCCGTCCAGGGCGACCTCGGCATGCTGATACACGCCTTCGAATTCCAGCAGGAGGGCCTTGTCCGCCCAGTCCGAAGGGGCGGTGAAGGTCTTCTCATACAGGTAGTCGAAGCCCTCGAACCAGCAGCCGTTCTTGCCGGAGGGCGCAAGGGCATCGCGGTGTTCCTCCAGCATGGCATCATGGGGGATACTCACGGGGACGGGGGCGTCCTGACTGTCCAGATGGCGGCAGGTCCAGCCGGTGTTGAAAGCAAATGCGCGCATGGGGGATTCCTCCTTGCAGGGTGATGGTTTGTCAGCTTTTCGCGGCAAGATGCAGCGCGTGCATCATGGCGTGGAAAGCCCACAGGGGGAACGAAAACGCCCCGCCCGGAGCATATGGGGGTGTTCCGGGCGGGGTGGCAGGGATCAGTCCTTGGCGAAGGCCTTCACAGCCGAGGTTATGACGGCGACCAGATACAGCGCGACGCCCACCAGGGAGGTGTAGAGGCACACGTCTTCGGACGCGGGACGGTTGACGGGGATGAACCACACATCCGCCGCAACGCGCACGCGATCCATCGCGAACAGGGACAGGGCGCCGATGAGCGCCAGCGCGCCAGCCACGAGCAGCACGTCCTTGACAAGGCCGGGCTTGACATGGTCACAGGCCAGGATCAGCGCAAGGCCGATCACGGTGCAGACCACGGGCATGGCGTTGAAAGGCGTGTTGACCAGATAGCCGGTCAGGGAGGTGACCAGGTAGAGCACCAGAGCGATGAGCGCCGCACCGATGATGATCAAAGTCTTCTTGTTCTTCATTACTTAGCGCTCCTTTCCTTCTTGCACTTGCTCACGACATAGAGCACAACGGACAGGCCCAGCAGCGCGCCGCAGGCATACTGCGCGACGGTGTAGACCATGCGCCAGGAGGTCATCACGTCCACGGTGTAGAAGCCGGAACCCTGCACGCCGTTCAGGGCGGCGGAGTTGGCCAGGGAGTACAGCACGCGGTGGATGTTCTCCTTGATCGCCAGCAGCATATCGCGGTCGCCGGCGAAGGCTTCAGGCGTCCAGTAGTCGATGGAGGTGCCGAAACCGCAGAACGCGGTGGTGCCGGCCAGCAGGGACTCCTTGGGCGCGGCCTTCAGGGACACGCCGGTGAAGTCGGTCACGTTGTAGCCCTGGAAGCCCCACTCGTCGCGCAGGATGGCCTGCATCGTGCCATAGTTGGCGGACGCAGCCACCGCACCGTGGCGGTTGTAGGAGCTCATCACGCCCAGGGCGGGCACGGTGTAGGTTTCAGCCTTGGTGGCATCCGCCACGAAGGAGGCGGGCTTGCCCTTGGCCTCGAACGCCTGCTGCAGGTTGCGCAGCTCCAGCTCACGGGCCTTCTGCTCGGTCATGAACACAGCCACGCCGGAGCGGTTGATCTCCTGATCGTTGAAGCCGATGTGCTTGATATTGACCAGGCAGCCCTTGCTCTGGGCGCCCTGGACGACCGCGCTGCCGATATAGCCGGACAGGATCGGATCCTCGGAGTAATACTCCATGCCGCGGCTGTTGTAGGCGTGACGGTGGATGTTCATGCCGGGGCCGATCATGATGGGCAGATTCAGCACAAGCGTGGATTCACCCAGGATGATCTCGCCGTTTTCATAGGCCAGCTCCTTGTTCCAGGAGTATGCCAGGTTGATGGGTGCGGGGGCGACGCGGGTACCGCCCTGGTAATCCGCCGCATCGGCATAGGGCGTGCCCTGATACTGACCCTCGTTGAGGTAGTGGGAGTCGGAGCCGCCGGGGCCGTCATCCGCGGCGAACTGCGGGAATTCGACGGAGGGGATGGCTGCGATATTGTGGAACGCCTGGGACGCGAAGGTCAGGAATTCCTGCACGGTGACCTTGTTGACCAGCTCTTCCCAGCGGGGATCGTCATAGGACGCGCCCTTCAGGTCAGCGATGGTCAGCTCGGACGTGGTGTCGCCAAAGATCAGGTCGGACACATCCTCACCGGTGGCCAGCGGGATGAAGTCATTGCTCAGGAGCTTCGAAATCTGCGCGTTGGCGGTCAGGCCGGAATAGGTCTTGGGCCAGGTGCCGTCCCAGTCGGAGCGGCTCAGGTAGGTGACGGTGCCGGGCTCGAAGGCGTTGTAATCCATGGCGTAGTCGCCCTCGGTCAGTTGGTTGGTGATGGCCACGCCAGTGTCCGCGGTGGCGAAGGTGGTGGCATCCACATCGCCGGTCCAGGTCCACTTGTAGGTCAGGGCGGCGTCGCCGTTGGCGGTCATGCCGTCCGCGACGGTCTTGCCCTGGGCGGCCAGGACGTTGTTGAGCGCGTCATGGGCGCTCTGGCCGATGGCGAAGTAGTAATCGCCGGGATCGACGATGTAGGTCTTCGCGCCATAGGCATCATAGGAAGCCAGGTTGGCCAGATCCACATGCATGGTGATGGTCTGGGTCTCGCCGGCCTTCAGGGTGACAGTCTTTTCGAAGTCCATCAGCTGGATGGCGGACTTCTCCACGCCGTGCTGCTTGTCATACTCGGTATAGGGGACGGAGGCATACAGCTGGATGACGGACTTACCGGCCACATCGCCGGTGTTCTTCACGGTGACGGTCACCTCGGCGGACTTCTTGTCCTCGGCGATCTTCACGCTGTCCAGCGTCTGCTCGAAGGTGGTGTAGCTCAGGCCGTAGCCGAAGGGATACACGACCTCGTTGGTGTAATCCCAGGTGCCGTCCTTGGTGGCGACGGTGCCATCCTGGTTGGCGTAGGTGCCTGCGGAAGCCTTCTCGCCGCCATGGCCCAGCACGATATCGGCATAGCGGGTCTCGTAGTAACGGTAGCCCTGATAGATGCCCTCGGCCTGGATCAGGTAGCCGTTGACGTTCATCTCAGGAGTGAAATCAGCCGCATTGGCCCACGGGATGTTGCCGTAGTTCATCATGGCAGGCGCCAGCGCGCTGTTCTTGGCCATGACATCGCCCAGGTGTGCGGAGGGGGACACGGTGCCGTTGAGCACATCCGCCACGCCGTAGAAGCCATACGCACCGGGGAAGCCGATCCACAGGATCGCGTCGATCTCGGGATCCTCCGCCAGGTTGCCGATCTCCATGGCGCTGGCGCTGTTCACCAGCACGATGACCTTGTCGAAATTGGCTTTCGCCTCTTCGATCATGGCCATTTCCTCATTGGACAGGGAGAGGATGTTGCCGGTCACGGTCTCCACGCCGTCGGCCAGACCCTCTTCACCGGGGTAGTAGCCATTGCCGCTCTCGCCGCCGGGACGGCCCACGACCACGATGGCCGCATCTGCATAGGCAGCGTAATCCGCGCGGAAATCGGGATTGAGCGCCAGCAGCTCGTCCATGGTGAATTCGTTGGGATCGTTGTAGGCGGTGATGGCCGCGTACTCAGGGATGATGCCGCTGCCAAAGCGCGGACGGGTCCAGCTCTTGTCGGAGAAGAACTGCTGATAGGCAGCCAGGGTGCTGGGGTTGAGCTGGAAGCCGCGCTCGGTGAAGGCATCGAAGATCTGCACGGTGGAGTAGCCATCGGTGATGGAGCCGCCGTTGGAGCCGTAGACGGGCGCGTAGGAACGCACGCCCAGCATGGTGATCTTCGCGTCCTTCGCCAGGGGCAGTGCGCCGTTCTCATTCTTGAGCAGCGCGAAGGTCTCCTGGGATTCGCGGATGGCGAATTCCTTCAGGCCCTCATAGGCCTCCTTCGCCGTCTTGTAATTGGATTTGAAATTCCAGGCGTCCTCGCCGGATTCGTCTTCCGTCGTGACGATCTGCTGGCTGCGCGTGCCAAAGAATGCATCCACAGCCGTGCGGTACGATTCCATGATGGAACCGGCCATCAGGCTCACGGCCAGCAGCAGTGAGAAGATGATCGTCAGTCCGCGCCAGAGATTGGTCCTCTTGAACATGGTGATCCTCCTTTTGTGATTTTTCCCTTCCGGCATGGATCGTGCGCCATGCCGCGGCCAGCCGGCAACGCAGCCGGGTGGCTTGCTGCCAATATCATATCACATTTTCATTAAATTGGAAAGGGAACGCAGCGCAATCTGTTGATAAACGAACGAAATCTGTCATTATCCGCGCGAAAAACGTCCAGATCGTTCATGCGGGGGCGAAAAAAGACGAAAATCCGGCAAAAAGATCAGCGAAAACCAACGATGGCGAAAATGGGATGAATTTTTGCCGTAAATTTTTCGGAAACGTTTCCAATTTCCTATTGCAAGATGGCAAAAAAGGTGCTATAATAACCATAACGGAAAGGGGCGCCCCTTTCGCATGCCGCTGAAACACCGGCATGCGGATCCGCCTTCCTTTCCCACGCTTCGCGGAAAAAACCGCATACATCAAAAGGAGGAAAACCCCATGAAGAAGATCCTTTCTCTGGTTCTGGCGCTGGCGATGGTGCTGTCCCTGTGCTCCTTCGCCTCTGCGGAAGGCTTTGATGGCACGATCAAGGTCTGGGTCCCCGACGCCACTGTTGAGTTCACCAAGACCAAGATCGAGGAGTTTAAGGCTGCTCATCCCGAGTATGCCAATATGACCGTCACCGTCGATCCCGTTGGTGAGGGCGATGCCGCCAACAACATGGTCACCGACGTGGAAGCCGGCGCTGACATCTTCGCCTTCGCGCAGGATCAGCTGGCCCGCCTGGTGGCTGCTGGCGCCCTGATCGACGTGGCCCCCGAAAATGCCGAGATCGTCAAGGTTGAGAACGATGCCGGCGCTGTGGCTGCGGCCATCCTGGGCGATGTGATGTACGCCTACCCCATGACCTCCGACAACGGCTACTTCCTCTATTATGACAAGTCCGTTGTGACCGATCCCACCGATCTGGACAAGATCCTGGCGGATTGCGAGGCTGCCGGCAAGAACTTCTACTTCGAGATCAACTCCGGCTGGTATCAGACCGCGTTCTTCTTCGGCGCTGGCTGCACCCTGACCTATGACACCGACAGCGAAGGCCAGTATGTCGCCATGAACTGCGACTACGCCTCCGAGAACGGCGTGAAGGCCCTGAAGTCCATGATCAAGCTGGCTCAGTCCCCCGCGTTCGTCAATGGCTCCTCCGCCTCCAACGCCACCAACCTGGGTGCCATCGTGGACGGCGCTTGGGACGCTGCCAATGTGCAGAGCATCCTGGGTGAGAACTACGCGGCGACCAAGCTGCCCACCGTGGACGGCTATCAGCTGGGCGGCTTCGGCGGCTTCAAGCTCCTGGGCGTCAAGCCCCAGACCGACGACGCCAAGCTGGCTGCCTGCGATGCCCTGGCGCTGTACCTGACCTCCGGCGATGTCCAGCTGGCCCGCTATGAGGCGGTCGGCTTCGGCCCCTCCAACCTGACTGCTCAGCAGTCCGATGCTGTGCAGGCTGACGTTGCGCTGTCTGCTCTGGCCGCTCAGCTGAACTTCTGCGTGCCCCAGGGTCAGTATCCTGGCGACTACTGGAATCTGGCCACTGGCCTGGCTGACGACGTGATGGCGCACAAGTACGACGAGTACACCGACGAGCAGCTGCTGGAAGTCCTGATCAACTTCCAGACCACCGCTGGCGCTTGCATCGCTCAGTAATATTGAGCCGCGGCGGGCTGGGGCTTTGTCCTCAGCCCGCTTTTCGCCATTTTTCCTTTCGTCCGCCATGCGCAAGGCACTTGGGATGGCCGCTTTGCGCATGGTGGACGCGATGCCTGACTGCATTCACGTTCCTGAAAACGCATATCACATTCGACAAAGGTTGGTGAAATCATGACGGATCTGGAATTTCTGCGGCTGAACAGCCTTCAAAAGTTCCTGTATAAGCTCCGCCGTTTCCTGGTGAACCTGCCCAAGACGATCCTGAACGCCCTGAAGGGGCTCGGCCTGTGGTTCGTGGGGCTGTTCAAGGGCGTGGGCCGCGAGCTGTATGACATTTTCGACACCTACCGCAAGGGCGACTGGAAGACCCGTCTGTCCTACACGGTGATGGGCTTCGGCTCCTGCGCCCGCGGCCAGTGGCTGCGCGGCCTGCTGTTCTTCGTCTTCCAGACGGTGTTCAACTTGTATGTGTTCTGCTTCGGCGGATCCTATCTGGCCAAGCTGAGCACGCTCGGCACGGTGGAGACCCACCGCGAGGGCCGCAAGACCGTCTACGGCGACAACTCCTTCCTGATCCTGCTCTACGGCGTGCTGACCATCTTCTTCATCATCGCCTTCCTCTACACCTGGCGGATGAACGTGAAGCAGAACAAGCTCGCCCAGCAGTATCTTTCTTCCGGCAAGCGCCTCAAGCGCGCCAAGGATGACCTGCATGACATGCTGGACAGCCAGTTCCACAAGACGCTGCTGGCCCTGCCGGTCATGGGCGTGACCTTCTTCACCATCCTGCCCATCATCTTCATGGTGCTGGTCGCCTTCACCAACTACGACAACACCCATCAGCCGCCGGGCAAGCTCTTCACCTGGGTGGGGCTGGATAACTTCAAGACCCTGCTGACGGTGAAGGAGAATCCGATGTCCATCGGCCTGCAGGAGAATGCCGACGGCACCGTGACCATGACCGTCACCGCCCGGGACGGCGACATCATCACCGCCCGCACGGCCAGCAAGGAATCCGCCGAGGCCGCCGTGGCGCTGATCGCGGACGGCAGCGGTGAATTCGCCCTGGAGGACAATGGCGATAAGACCGGTCTGCTGACGGTCTACGGCGACACCGGCGCCCCGGTGGAAATGGCCATCACCAACCTGACCTTCGTGCAGACGCCCTCCATGGCCAACACCTTCAAGCAGGTGCTGCTGTGGACGCTCATCTGGGCCTTCTTTGCCACCTTCCTGAACTACTTCCTGGGCATGCTGGTCGCCATCATGATCAACAAGAAGGGCATCAAGTTCAAGAAGCTGTGGCGCACCATCCTGGTCATGACCATCGCCATCCCGCAGTTCATCTCCCTGCTGTATGTGTCGAAGATGTTCGCCGCGGACGGCCTGGTCAACAGCACCCTGATGAACTGGGGCTGGATCAAGCAGCCCCTCCCCTTCTGGACGGATGCCACCTGGGCGCGCTGCACCATCATCGGCATCAACATCTGGATCGGCATCCCCTACCTGATGCTCATTGCCACCGGCCTGCTGATGAACATCCCGGCCGATCTGTATGAGTCCGCCCGCATCGACGGCGCGAACGCCTTCCAGACCTACATGAAGATCACCCTGCCCTACATGCTTTTCGTCACCGGCCCCTACCTGCTGACCAGCTTCACGGGCAATATCAACAACTTCAACGTGATCTACCTCCTCAGCCAGGGCAAGCCCCTGTCCGTCGGCCTGGCGGGCAATGCGGGCAGCACCGACCTGCTCATCACCTGGCTGTATAAGATGACTGTGACCGACTCCAACTACAAGCTGGCGGCTGTCATGGGCATCCTGGTCTTCGTCGTCTGCGCGGTCATCAACCTGGTCGTGTACAATCTGATCCCGTCGGTCAAGAATGAGGAGGATTTCCAGTGATGGCTAAGAACAACAACATTCCGGAAGTCGATATCCTCGTTGACGAGGAGAAGGGCGTCATCCGCGAGGTGCAGCCGGAAAAGAAGCTGCGCTCCAAGAAGAACCATGAGCGGCGCGTCAACGGCGGCATTTACACCCTGCTGATCATCATGTCCGTCATTTGGCTCTGCCCCTTTGTGTTCCTGGTGCTGCAGTCCTTCCGCTCCTACGCGACGGAAGCCGGCGGCATGGTCAACTACATCGTGCCCAAGCAGTTCTCCATGGATAACTACATCTTCCTCTTCCAGGGTGCGACCTTCTCTGTGAAGCTCCTGGTGAAGGATGCCGGCGCCATCGTCCTGACCGTGCTGACCAACCTGGCCGGCATTGCGGGCATTGTGGCGTTCCTGAAGCGCAAGCCCAGGAATCCGCTGGAGCCTGTCAAGGGCAATGTCAAGGGCGCGCTGCTGGTGCTCTTCGGCCTGATTGTGCTGGATCTGGTGCGCTGTGTGGATTCCTCCAAGTGCGACTTCGTGCGCTGGTTCATCAACACGCTGACCATCGCTGCCTTCTGCGCGGTCATCCAGACCATCATGGTGCTGAGCGTCTCCTACGCGCTGTCCCGTATGCGCTTCAAGGGCCGCAAGCTGCTGATGAACATCTGTCTGGTGCTGGGCATGTTCCCCGGCTTCCTGACGATGATCGTGCTGTATTACCTGCTCAAGATGCTCGGCCTGACCCAGGAGGGCGCCATCCCCGGCCTGATCCTCATCTCCTGCGCCTCCTCCGGCATGGGCTACTACATTTCGAAGGGCTTCTTCGACACCGTGCCGAAATCCCTGGATGAGTCCGCCCGCATCGACGGTGCGACCCGTTTCCAGGTCTTCCTCAAGATCATCATGCCCATGGCCAAGCCCATCGTGATCTACACCATCCTGATGGCCTTCATGGGCCCCTGGGGCGACTATGTTTTCGCCTCCTATGTCGCGTTTGGCCACAAGGCCAGCTACAACGTGGCTGTCGGCCTTTACCGCTGGGTCAACACCCAGGATTACCAGGGATACTTCACGCGCTTCTGTGCAGGCGGCGTGCTGGTGGCGATCCCGATCACCGCGCTGTTCATGGCTTTGCAGAAGTACTACGTTGAGGGTGTCACGGGCGGCGCAGTCAAGGGCTAACAGACTTCGTCTGGTTTTACGCGGTGGAGTTATCTGCACTTGCATACAGCTCTCGCGTGGGGATTTTATCCCGTTTTCAACGGTGAAGACGGCTGAACTGACGGGCAATTCCCCTGAATACCGCAGCCCCGCTTTCGCCCCTTTGATCCATCCCTCTTACTGAACTATTTCCTTCATTCGACAGAGAATTTCGCCTCTGCAGAGGCGACCAAAGGGCTTTCTGATCGCCCTTTGGGAACCTTCGGATCCCCATTTGTCAGCAGGCTGATGCGAAATAGTTCCCCGGTCTCTGCACATCCTACATTTGAGGAGGAAACAACAATGGCAAGCGTTACGCTTGAAGGCATCAAGAAGGTATACGACAACAAGGTCGTGGCAGTCCACGACTTCAATCTGGAGATCAAGGACAAGGAATTCGTGGTCTTTGTCGGCCCCTCCGGCTGCGGCAAGTCCACCACCCTGCGCATGATCGCCGGCCTGGAGGACATCTCCGGCGGCACGCTGAAGATCGGCGACCGCGTCGTCAACGACGTGGAGCCCAAGGACCGCGACATCGCCATGGTCTTCCAGAACTACGCGCTCTATCCCCACATTTCCGTCTATGAGAACATGGCTTTCCCCCTGCGTATCCGCAAGATGGACAACGACGAGATCTATCGCCGTGTGACCCAGGCCGCGGAGATCCTGGGCATCACCCAGTATCTGACCCGCAAGCCCAAGGCCCTCTCCGGCGGTCAGCGCCAGCGTGTGGCCATCGGCCGCGCCATCGTCCGTGAGCCTGCCGTGTTCCTCATGGACGAGCCCCTCTCCAACCTCGATGCCAAGCTCCGCAACCAGATGCGCGCCGAGATCATTCTGCTGCGCAAGCGCCTGGACACCACCTTCATCTACGTCACCCATGACCAGACCGAGGCCATGACCCTGGGCGACCGCATCGTCATCATGAAGGACGGCTTCATCCAGCAGGTCGGCACGCCCCAGGAGGTCTTTGACACCCCGAAGAACCTGTTCGTCGCTGGCTTCATCGGCGCGCCCCAGATGAACTTCATCCCGGCGAAGCTGAAGAAGACCGGCAGTGCCTATCAGGTGGACGTGCTCGGCACCACCGTTGACATGACTGGCGCCAAGCTGCAGAAGCTGGCGGAGAAGAACGTCGCTGCGCAGGATGTCATCCTTGGTGTGCGTCCTGAGCACACCACCGTCTGCTTCGACAAGACCGAAGGCGCCATCCCCGCGACCATCCTCGTCAACGAGATGATGGGCAGCGAGCTGCACCTGCACGTCACCACCAATGGGGAGGACAAGATCATCCTCCGCCTGCCCACCATCGACCTGACGGACGAGCAGCGCGCCAGCCTGACCTATGGCCAGAAGCTGTACTTCACCTTCACCAGCAAGGTCGTGCAGCTCTTCGACCCCACCACCGAGGAGAGTCTGCTCTATTGATCGAGGCGCAGCTGCGTATCACTGCGAAAGCCAGGGGCGTTTTGCCTCTGGCTTCCTTTTTTCGCAGACGGACGGAAAAACCGCGCTGCTGCGCTATTGACGTTGCGTGGCGAATCGTGTATCATGGAAAGGATCTTATGATAAGGAGTCCATTGGCATGGAAAACAACGACCTGGAACAGCAAACAACGGAACAAAAGCATCTGAATATCCGCAACCTGATCGTGCTGGCGGTGATCGCTGTGCTGATCATCACGGCTGGCGCTGTGGCAATGATCCAGCGCGACAAGCTGGCGGATGTCCCGGAGGACACCGCAGCCTATCTTGTCATCACCGTCAACGGTGAAACCTATGCGCCTATCCGCCTGGATGGCCCCGGCAAATACACCATCACCCGCGGAGACAAGGTCAATGTGGTCGAGGTGACCGAGAGCAGCATCTGCATGCATTCCTCCTCCTGCGACAATCAGGATTGCGTCCTGCAGGGGACGGTCACGCTGGAAAACCGCGCGGATCGCGTCCTGCAGAATATGATCCTTTGCCTGCCCAATGAGGTGGTGCTGGAGCTGATGACGGAAGAGGAAGTGCGCGCGGCTTTCGAGGTGGTCTTCACGGAGGCGGCGGATGAGTAAGCGCTTCGACACGAAACGGGTCGCCCTGTGCGGCCTCCTTCTGGCCATGATGCTCAGCCTGGGCTGGGTCGAGCATCTGATCCCCCTCAACGCAGCCATCCCCGGCATCAAGCTCGGCCTGAGCAATGGCGTGCTGATCTTCGCGGTGTACATGCTTGACGTCCGCATGGCCTACACGCTGATGGTGCTGAAGGTGGTGCTGTCCTGCGCATTGTTCGGCAGCCCGGCGTCCATGATGATCTACGGCTTTGCAGGCGGACTGCTCTCCCTGACCGGCATGGTGCTGCTCTCCCGCGTGAAGGGCATGCACTGCGTCACCGTCAGTATGGTGGGCGGCGCGCTGCATAATGTCGGCCAGGTGGCAGCGGCCATGCTCATGCTCGGCACGGCGAATCTGGCCTACTACATGTCGGTGCTGATGCTGGTCGGCCTGGCCTGCGGTCTGCTGACGGGCGTCTGTGCCGATCTGGTGATGAAGCATATGCGCCATATGCGCCTGTGACGCACCCCCGCCGCCCCTCCGGCATATCCTGCCGGTGAGGTGATGCCCGATGCCCCGTCTCGTTTATGCGCCCCTGAATGCGGCGGACTGCCTGGATGTGCTGCGCCATGCGCATGTGACGCGCGCGGCCTTCACCGATGGGGAACGCCCCTACCTCGTCCCCATGGCCTTCGAAATGGCCTGCGAGGGGGCGATCCCCCTCATTTGCCTGTGCATGCCCGATGCAGGCCGCAAGGTGGATTGCCTCTGCCGCTGCGACTGGGTCTGTCTGGAGTTTGAGTCCCCTGGCTGTGCCTGGGTGGATGTGGTGCTCCTGGAGGGGCCGGCGGTGCTGGATGCATGGGAAAAGGGCGAGGGGCTGACGCTCCATATCCGCGGCGAAACCATGAGCGGACGGCGTTTCTTCCTGCCGGACGAAGCATCTTCATAAACACAACAGGAGCAACGCATGCCGGAAAGCCGGTGCGCGATGCTCCTTTTTTGCGCATGGAAAAAGCGCCCCCGATACGGGACCGGAAGCGCTATACGAATGACGGGCTTGCCGCGGACTCGCTTACACGCGCACCGTTTCCCCGGCGCGGATGCACACCAGCTTGCCGTCCACCTGCGCCCAGACGTCGATGGCGGTGGGGTTGTGCAGGGTCTTGCCGTCCGCGCTGGCCTGCATGGCCCGGCAGGCGTTCACATAGTCGACGATCTGGATGTTCGTGGCGTACCAGATGTCGTCGCGTCCGCCCATGCGCGCGCAGAAATCCTCGATCACCTGCCAGTTGTCGTTTGCCTCGAATTCGTAGCTGTGTCCCCACAGGTAGAACAGCTTGCTGCCAAAGGGCGCGCTGTCCGCCAGGAAGCGGTCGCAGAGCTGTGTGAGGTTCGGGGCGTCGTGATGGCAGGTGGGGTGGAGGGTCAGCCACTCGTTGGGGATGTCGAAATTGTTCGTGGAGACCACCGTGCGCGCATAGGCCGCTCCCGTGGCCCGCAGCGCATCCACCACGCGGTCGGAGTAGGTGCCGAAGGGATACGCCAGGCCGCGGATGAGTCCGCCAAACATGGCTTCGAGGTTTTCGCGATCCGCCAGCACCTCATGGGCGACCTCGGACGGGGAGAGCTCCGTCAGAGAGGCATGGGTCAGGCAGTGCGCCGCGACCTCGTGATTCGGGTTGGCATAGAGCATTGCCGCCTGGGACGCCGTCAGCCGGCGATGGATCTGCCCCTTGGGGTAGACCGTGCCCTCCGCCGCCCAGCAGCCGCTATTCAGGTTGAAGGTGGCGCGGATGCCGTGACGGTCGAGGATCTCCATCAGGCGTATATCCTGCTCCACGCCGTCGTCGTAGGACAGGGTGAGCGCCTTGTGCAGACCATTGGGGAAACGATAGAAGGTGGACATGATGAAGAACTCCTTTCGGATGTTATGTACGAATGGATCACGCCTTGCCGTGCCTGTACTGCCAGCGGGCCTCTGTTTCGGCCATCACCCGGCCTTGCGGTCAAAGCCCTTTTTCAGCAGCCACGCGCCGGGCTTTTCCACCAGGAAGGTCAACGCGATGGCCGTCAGCACGCTCAGGCCGAAGCACAGCGCGGTGTACTGATACACCCAGGGCTTCTCGGGGCCACCGGCAGCCATGTTGGGCGTTTCGCTCACGGACGGCGGGAAGCCGATGCGCTTGAGGTGGACGGCGATATTCTGATGCATGAGGTAGTAGTTCATGCTGATGAGCGCCAGGAAGGCCATCAGCCGGTTGCCCATGAGGAAGCGCAGCGGGCGCACGGTGAAGGGCAGCGCCACGGCCAGCACGGCCAGCATCGCCGCGAAGGCAGGACGGCGGATCATCTGTCCGGCCTGGATCATCGCCTGACCGCTGGAGCCAGCCTGATCGCGCAGCAGTTCCTTCAGCCCCCAGACCGCCGCGATCACCGCGATGGTGGCCGCCGCCTGCCACAGGAAACGCCGTTTCCCCTGCGGATACAGGGTTGTCAGCTTCACATACAGGATCGATGCGCCCATGCCAATGGCATACACATCCAGGAAGTTGATCAGCTGGTTGACCACCATGTTGTATTCATCCAGCGCCCACACGGCCCAGGAGCGGAAAAGCAGTGCCGCCGCAGCCATGCTCGCCAGGGTGCCGAGGGCATTGCGCCGCGCGGCCTTGGCCAGCAGGGGGAAGATCAGATACGCCTGCATCTCGATGGCCACCGTCCACGAGGCAACGCCGATGGGCGTGGCGATATAGGTCGCGAAGCTGAATGTCTGCGTGAAGGTCAGGTGCATGAGCAGATCCTTCCACAGGGCGGATGCACTGCCATGGTAGGAATCATAGGGGATGGCCACGGCGAAGAGCATCACCAGCGTGGTGACGACATAGCTCGGCACGATGCGCATGATGCGCCGCTGATAGAACGTGCGCGTATCGGGAACGGGCTCACCTAAGAGCATCGCGCGCGCATGGGGCAGAAACAGCAGGAAGCCGGACAGCAGGATCGTCCCGTCCACCGGTACATATCCCGCGCGGACGAGGAAATCCAGCGAATACGACCCCACATGGGGCGTCAGCCAGGACTGCTGCCAGATATGATACCAGCTGACGATGAAGACCAGCAGAACGCGCAGACCGTTCAGCTCCGGAATATGCTTTGCAGATGGGCGATAGGGCTTCATGGGCGTCTCCTTTGATGTTGCTGACCGTAGTATACCATCCTTCGGGCGAAATGTCACGGGGAAGCAGGGCTTCCGTCCGGGGTTTCGCCGAAATCCGTCGCGTGCTGGCGGAAAAAGTCGTGATACGCCCGGACGGCAGGCAGCTCCGTCCATTTGCGGCGGCAGATGGTGTCCGCCTCCATGTCATAGATGCGCGCGCCCCGCATGGCCAGAAGGAAGGGCGAATGCGTCGCGATGATGAACTGGCAGGCGTAGAAGCGGGCAGAATCTTCGAGGAATTGGAGCAATTCCGTCTGCCTGTTGGGGGAGAGGCTGTTTTCCGGCTCGTCCAAAAGGTAGAGGCCGCCATCCTGAATGCGGCTGGAAAAATAGAACGATGCGCTTTCCCCGTTGGACTGTTCGCGGACGTTTCCGCCCAGACGGCGGCGGGTGTACTGGCTCTGCGTGGTGCGGCGGGCCAGGTTGACCCGCTTGAGCCGGTCGTAATCCTCCATCGTGCGGAAGCGGAAGGGATCCGTTTTGTCGTTGTCCTCCATGTATTCCCGGAAGATCTCCTCCCGACGCGCATCGATCCCCTCGTTGAGCGCGCGGAGGTTGAGCATGTAGTCGAACACATCATCCGAGGTGATGATGCGGCTGAATTCCGGCACCGCGCCGCAGGTCTCCGCCTCGCACAGGCGGACATACTCCTCAAAGAAGGTGGAACGGTTGTAGCGTGCATCCCTTTGCAGGCCAAGCTTTTCCGCGATGACGTTCAGCGCGGTGGACTTGCCCGATCCGTTTCCGCCATAGAGGATCGTCACCGGCTCCAGCTCGATGGTGGTGGGGTCGAAGCGTGCGATGACGCCGAAGGGATAGTTGGTGTTGTAGCACTGGCGCTTCGCCCCGTGAAAGGCGAAGGATTCCTGCTCCTGGCTGGGAAAGGTGAAACGTCTGAGGTAGAGCATGGCGCGCCTCCCGGGGGAATGATGGTCACATTATACCATACCGTCCACGGACGGACAAGGGGCCTGCGCGGCGAAGTTTCCGCAGGGCAGAAAAAACCCCGGAAGCCGTCATGGCCCCGGGGGGAGGATTCGCCTCTTTTCAACATAGAAGTCTTACCCTTAAAAATGGGTCGAAGACCCCACGCGGACATTGTGTGGTTCATCCGCCAACTTGATCGCGAAAAAGAGGGCGAAGCCCCTTATTCGCTGTAGACCTCCTGCAGAAGGTGCGGATAGTCCGTCATAATGCCATCCGCACCGATGTCGATCAACTGACGCATCTCATCCGGGTCGTTGATCGTCCAGTAATGCACGGCGAGGTTGTGGCGGTGAGCGGTGTCCACCAGATGACGGGTGGCCAGGTTGATGCCGGCCTGCTTCAGCGGCAGCTGGAAGACGCACATGCCATCCCGGAAGAAATTGTCCAGCCCCACCAGATGGAGCACGACGAACCGCGTCGCGCTGGCGGTCGCAGGGGAATACATGAAGCACGCAGGCACCTCGCCTGCCTTCTGCATGCGGACGTATTCATCATAGATCGCATCGTGGAAGGAGGCCAGCACTACGCGGTCCCAGGCGCCATGCTTCTCCAGCAGGCGGAGGACTTCCTTCATGCAGCGCATGCCGGTCTCACCGCTCTGCTTGATCTCCACATTGATGCGGTTCTCCGGGAAGGCGATGATCAGCTCCTCCAGCGTCGTGGCCAGGAAGACCTCGTTGTCGCGCGGCGAAACGCCCTCGGGATAGCTCACGTCCAGCGGCGTGACATGGCGGCCGTCCTTCGTGGCGAATTTCACCCGTTCGCTGCCCTCGACCAGCGTTTCATCCTTCGTCGCGTTGGTGTAGCCGAAGTCCACCTTCTGCGCCATCAGGTCGGCGTAAGTCCAGTCGATGATCGCGCCGGTCACGTTGGTCTTGCGGTCCAGGGTGGTGTCATGGGAGAGGATGACCACACCGTCCGCCGTGATGGAGACGTCCGTTTCCATCATCACGCGCTGATCGACGCTGTATGCATTGTAGAAGGCCTCCAGCGTGTTGTCGGGGAATTCCTTGTTGCCGCCGCCATGGGCGATGAGGATGGGCAGTTCGCCGTCCTTGCGCATGGGGTTGTCCTGCCCGTAATTCTGCGGACGGGGCAGCAGGGACATCACCACGCAGAAGAGCGCGAGCAGAAGCAGAACGACGGCGAGTATCTTAAGTGCTTTGATCATGGGGAACGCCTTCCTTTAGCCTGCGAGCAGACCGTTTTTTTTGTGGAACGGGGGCGGAAAATCCGCCGGGGGAGTGGCGTGATACGCCGGAATGTGCTATACTTGTTCCAAGAAATCATACCATGCCAAGGAGGAAAAAGCAATGTCTGAAATGACTGAAATGAAGAATGTGTTGCTGCTGGGCGACAGCCGCCGCCAGGGCTACGAGCCGGTCGTGCGCGAATTGCTGGAAGGCCGCGCAGGTGTTTACGGCCCGGCCGAGAATGGCCGCTGGGCAGGCTACACGCTCAATTCCCTGCGGTTCTGGCTGGATCAGTTCCCCGTGCCGCAGATTGTCCACTGGAATTGCGGCCTGTGGGATCTGGGGGATGATTACCACATCGGGCGCCCCTTCTCCCTGCCGGAGGAGTATGAGTCCGCGGTGGATCGCACGGTCATCGTGCTGCAGAAGCTCTTCCCCGGTGCGCAGATCATCCTGGCGACCACCATGCCCACCACGAATCCCGACCACACGGGGATCATCGCCTACAACGCCATCATCCGCAAGGTCGCGGAGAAATATGGCCTGCCGGTGGATGACCTGTACGCGAACTTCCATGACAAAATGACGGTATACGACCGGGGCGACCATCTCCACCTGAACGCCGAGGGCAACCTTTTGGCGGCCAAGCAGGTGGTCAGCGCCATCGAGCCGTACCTCTGAGGACTGCGTCACTCTTTCCCGCGATCAAGTTGACCGCACCTCCACTGCGCTTCTACATGGAACATCCATCGCGCAAAGCCTTCCCCTTGAGGGAAGGTGGCCCATCGAGCCGGATGAGGTGGCGAAAAGTCCAGCACAAGGCCGCTTTCGATGCACGAAGGCGGCCTCTTTGCATCGACAAAGTGCCGAAGGCACTTTGTCGAGATATTGCACTCACTCACTGGTCGAACGGCAAGCCGTTCTCCCGGCCGTTTGTTCGTGTAAGGAAGCTTTTCCTGACGGAAAATCGCGAAAATCGCCGCGCATGTCGCCGATTTTCGATGGGAAGTCGGAGGGCTTGCGAGGCCTCCGACACCACCCAAGGTTTGTTGACAGGTTGAGGCCGCTTTCGATGCACGAAAGCGGCCTTTTTGCACACATGCCAAATTCCTGATTCAGCATTTTATTTCATGGGGCTGTATTCAAAGGTGATGGAAATGGTCTTGATCTGGGCGATGACGGCATCGTTGCGGTTGATGGGCGTGGGGGTCGCACCGGCGAGGTTGCCGTGGTGCA
>CAZIUA010000025.1:0-29727 GCA_964542315.1 uncultured Faecalibacterium sp.
ACAGGTCTACACCTGTAAAAATCGCTTTGAAGATAAATTTTCCTTATTCCCACTCGATCGTTCCGATGGGCTTGGGGGTCAGATCCAGCACGACGCGGTTGATGCCCTCGACCTCATGGGTGATGCGGTCGGTGATCTTGTGCAGCAGCGGGTAGGGGATCTCCTCGATGGTGGCGGTCATGGCGTCAGTGGTGTTGACGGCACGGATGATGGCCGGCCAGCCCTCATAACGCTTGCCGGCGCGGACGCCGACGGAGGTGAAGTCCGGCACGGAGATAAAGTACTGCCAGACCTTGCCGGCCAGACCGGCGATATCGAACTCCTCGCGGAGGATGGCATCCGCCTCGCGCAGGGCATGCAGGCGGTCGCGGGTGATGGCGCCAAGGCAGCGCACACCCAGGCCGGGGCCGGGGAAGGGCTGACGATAGACCATATTGTGGGGCAGGCCCAGCGCCTCGCCGACCATGCGGACTTCATCCTTGAAGAGCAGCTTCACGGGCTCGCAAAGCTGGAAGGTCATGCCGTTGGGCAGGCCGCCGACATTGTGGTGTGCCTTCACGCCGCCGTCGGATTCCAGGATGTCAGGGTAGATGGTGCCCTGCGCCAGGAATTCCACACCGTTGAGCTTTTCGGCTTCCTCGGTGAACACGGTGATGAACTCGCCGCCGATGATCTTGCGCTTCTTTTCCGGTTCGGCCACGCCGGCCAGCTTGTCCAGGAAGCGATCGGTCGCGTCCACATAGATCAGGTTGGCGTCCATCTGATTGCGGAACACCTCGATGACCTGTTCGCTTTCGCCCTTGCGCATCAAGCCGTGGTTGACGTGCACGCAGACCAGCTGCTTGCCGATCGCCTTGACCAGCAGCGCCGCCACGACGGAGGAATCCACACCGCCGGAAAGCGCCAGCAGGACCTTCTTGTCGCCGACCTGCTCGCGGATGGCGGGGATCACCTCCGCCAGGAATGCTTCCGCCAGTTCGGGTGTGTTGATACGCGCCATGTCCTCAGGGCGCTTCATGCCGTCCAGAAAAATGCTCATTGGAAAGACCTCCTGTCACTCGATTCGGAATAGGGATCTTACACTGTATACACGGGATGAACAGCTACATTATACAAAAATGAAACCGGTCTGTAAAGCGGAAATTGCGATCTGGAAAGAAAAATTTTCGGCGGAAAACCGGACGTGTCGGATCTGGTCGGCCCTTGGCCGTTGCGTCGAAAGGCAGAATCTGCCGGATCTTTTGTTAGCTTTTTTGTTAACTGCCGCAGCATGGGATCGATGGGCGGAAAAAGTGCGGAAAAGTGCGGGGAAAAGGTGAATTTGCCTGTTGACAAGGGAATACAAGAAGGTTTATAATAGAGGAAAGTTAACGGTTAACTTAACAAGAAAGGAAGACCAAGCAATGCTGACGAGCGAGATGGCACTTCACCTGCAGGAGCGAATCCTGCCGTTCTGGGAGCAACTGACGGACTGGACGCGTGGCGGCTGGTACGGCTATGTGGACAAGGATCTGCATGTGATGCGCGACGCACACAAGGGCTGCATCCTCAACAGCCGCATCCTGTGGACGTTCGCGACGGCGGCCCGCGTGATGGGGGAGGAGAAATACCTGGAATACGCCCGTCATGCGCTGCGGTTCATGGTCCGTTTTGAGGATGCCGAGCGCGGCGGTGTGTATTGGTCCGTCACGGCGGAGGGCGTGCCGCTGGACAAGACGAAGCACACCTACTGCCAGGCGTTCGCGATCTATGGCCTTGCGGCGTATATGCGCGCGGCCGGCAAGGCTGATCCGCTGTACGAAACGGCGCGGGAGCGTGCCTTCCGCCTGTTCGATGTAATCGAAACGAAATGCTCGGACGAGGGCGGTTACGGCGAAGCGTACGAGCCGGATTTCGTCCCCGTGGGCAATGAGATGCTCTCCGACAATCCCGTGCTGATGTCCCGCGGCGAGCTGGCAGAGCGCACGATGAACACCCTCCTGCATGTGCTGGAGGCGTATGCGGAACTGTACCGCGCCATCCCGGATGAGCGGGTTCGCCAGGCGGGCGTGAAGTGCCTGGAGCGCTTCCTGCATGTGATGTACAATCAGCCTGCACGCCGGCTGGAGGTCTTCTACGACAAGAATTACCGCAGCCTGCTGGATATGCAGAGCTACGGGCATGACATCGAGGCCTCCTGGCTGATGTGGGACGCGGCGGAAACGCTCCTCCCTGCATCGGAGCAGGTGCCTTACCGCGATATGTGCCTGACGCTGGCACAGGCCACCTGCGAGCGCGCCTTCACTGACCACGGCATGGAAAACGAAGTCGTGGAGGGCAATGTGGAGCACACGCGCGTGTGGTGGGTGCAGGCGGAGACCGTGCTGGGCTTTGCCAATGCCTACGCGCTCACCGGCGACGAACAATGGCTGGCGCGCGCCCGTCAGCAGTGGCAGTATGTGCAGGATGTCATCGCCGATCACCGCGAGGGCGGCGAATGGTACTGGTCCGTCGATGAAAACGGCGTCCCCACGGACAAGCCCATCGTCGAGGAATGGAAATGCCCCTATCACAACGGCCGCATGTGTCTGCGGCTGATCGAAAAAGCATAAGGAGTACATCGCTATGACAGAGATCCTTCATCAGGGCAGCCTGATCCATCTGCGCAACGATCATGTTTCCTACCTCATCGGCATTCTGGAAGGCGGCATCCCTGCGCACCTGTATTTCGGCAAGCGCATCGACAGCCTGAACCCTGCGTCCATCCTGCGCCGCTATGGCCTGCGCGAGGACGGCAGCTTCACCCTCCAGGGCTGCACGCTGGATCATACGCCCCATGAGTATCCCTCCCATGGTCTGGGCGATCTGCGCGAGGGCGCACTGACCGTCTGCCGGGCGGATGGCACGCGTTCGGCTGATCTTCGCGTGAAAAATGTGGAGATCGTGGACGGCAAGCCTGCGTTGCTCGGTCTGCCTGCGACCTTCGGCGAGAACGCCAGGACGCTGCTCCTCCACCTGGGGGATGCCCTCCTGGGGCTGGAGGTTACCCTGTCCTACACCCTGTTTGACGATGTGGCAGGCGTGATGCGCTCCGTGAAGCTGCACAACGCCTCCGACAGCGAGCTGGTCATCGAGCGCGCTTACAGCCTCTGCCTGGAGCTGCCGGACAGCCGCTATGACCTCATCACCCTTTCCGGCGCATGGAGCCGCGAACGCGAGATGATCCGCCGTCCGCTGGTCATGGGCGAGCAGGGCGTGTCCTCCCTCAAGGGCGCGACCAGCCTGCATGCCTCCAACATGCTCTTCCTGGCCCGCCCGGAGACCACCGAGGCACAGGGCGAAGCCATCGGCGCGGCGCTGGTGTATTCCGGCAACTTCAAGGCCAGCGTTCATGTGGATTCCCACCGGATGAGCCGCGTGTTCCTGGGCATCAACGATACGGATTTCGCCTGGAAGCTTGCACCCGGCGAGATCTTCCACACCCCCGAGGCCGTCACGGTCTATTCCGACACCGGCCTGGACGGCATGAGCGCCCAGTTCCACCGCGTCTGCGCGGAACATCTGGTGCGCGGCAAGTACGCCCATGCGCCCCGTCCCATCCTGCTGAACAACTGGGAGGCCACCTACTTCGGCTTCAACGAGGAAAAGCTGCTGCACATCGCCCAGACGGCGGCGGATGTGGGCGTGGAGCTTTTCGTGCTGGATGACGGCTGGTTCGGCCACCGTGATGACGATCACACTTCCCTGGGCGACTGGTATGTGGACACGAACAAGCTGCCGCAGGGCATGCGCCACCTGTCCGACCGGATCCACGCCATGGGGCTGAAATTCGGATTGTGGTTCGAGCCGGAGATGATCTCCCCCAGATCCGACCTGTATGAGAAGCATCCCGAATGGGCCATCCGCATCGCCGGACGCGAGCCGGTGGAGCAGCGCAATCAGCTGACCCTCGACCTGAGCCGCGAGGATGTGCAGGATTATGTGTACGAATGCGTGGCCAGCCACCTGCGCGAGGACGGCATCGACTATGTCAAGTGGGACATGAACCGCAATTTCTCCAACATCGGCTCGGCGCTTTTGCCGCCCGACCGGCAAAAGGAGCTGCCCCACCGCTATATGCTCGGCCTGTACCGCGTGCTGGAAAAGCTGGTGACGGATTTCCCGGATGTGCTCTTTGAGTCCTGCTCTTCCGGCGGCGGACGCTTCGATCTGGGCATGCTGCACTACATGCCCCAGACCTGGACCAGCGACAATACCGATGCGCTGTGCCGCTGCCGCATTCAGTATTCGACCTCCCTCGTCTTCCCGCCCTTCGCCATGGGTAGCCATGTGTCCGCCGTGCCGAATCATCAGACGGGCCGCATCACCCCCATCGAGACCCGCGGGAATGTGGCCATGTCCGGCTGCTTCGGGTATGAGCTGGATCTCAACCGCCTCTCCGCTGAGGAGCTGGAGAAGGTGCGCGGGCAGATCGCACGCGTGAAGCAGCTGCGCACGACGCTGCTCTACGGCGACTTCCACCGCCTGCTCTCCCCGTATGAGGGCGATGACACCGCGTGGATCACCGTCAGCCAGGACAAGACAGAGGCTGTGCTGATGTACGTCCGCTCCCTGGCGCGCTCTGGCGAGAATCCGCCCATGGTGCGCCTGCGCGGCCTGGATGCCGCAAAGACCTACACCGTGGCTGAAACGGGCGAACGCTATACCGGCGCCGAGCTGATGAACCTTGGCCTGAGCATCCGCCTGAACTGGGGCGACGCGGCCAGCATCAGCTGGACGCTGCAGGCGGACGCGTGACCCCTGACAATACCGTAAGAAAGGCAGGTGGATCCGCATGAGTCATGTCACCATGCGCGACCTGGGCAAGCGCCTGGGCGTCAGCGCAGTGACGGTGTCAAAGGCGCTGGCGGGGAAACCAGGCGTCAGCGAAGAGCTGCGCCAGAAGATCGTCCGCCTGGCGGATGAACTGGGCTATGTTAACCCCAACGCACAGCCGATCCGGCAGGAGGGCGGGCTGGACGTGGGCATCCTGATTCCATCCCACTTCTTCTCCAGCGAATCGTTCTATGCGCTCCTGTATAAAGAGCTCGTCCAGTGCCTGACGGAGGCCGGGCATTTCGGCCTGCTGGAATTGATCCCCCAGGACATGCAGGACGACCTGACGCTGCCCAACCTCCTGCGCAGCCGACGTGTGCACGCGCTGATCTTCCTGGGTCAGCCGGATCACGCCTACATGGAGATGCTCGTCAAGCAGCCCCTGCCTGTGATCTGCATGGACTTTTTCGATGTGAACATCACCGCGGATATGGTCGTTGGCGACAGCGCCGGCGGGACCGCCATGCTGACAAAGCATCTGATCGACCAGGGACATCGGGAAATCGCCTTCTATGGCGAGGTGAATGCCACCAGCTCCATCATGGAGCGCTATCTGGGGTATCTCTCCGCGATGATGAGCAACGGCCTGTCCGTTCCGGATGATTACCGCATTGCCGACCGCGATGCCCAGGGGACGCTGATCCCCCTCGTGCTGCCGGAAAAGCGCCCCACCGCACTGGTCTGCAACAGCGACTGGTCAGCGCGCTGGGCCATCGATCAGCTCCGCCAGCAGGGGCTGTGCGTCCCGGAGGACATCTCTGTTGTCGGCTATGACGATTTCGACTACACCCCCCCGACCGTGCCAGCCCTGACGACCTACCGCGTCGATCAGGTGGATATGTGCCGCACGGTGGTGCGCCTGATCAGCGAACGCTGCGCAGGCGATACGAAGCCCTGCTGCCGCACGGTGGTCGGCGGAAAATGCGTCTTCCGCGATTCCGTTCGCGCGCGATAACACACAACATGCTGCGAAAAGCAGCTCAGCAAATGAAGAAAGAGGTATACGAACATGTCTGTGAAGATCCTTGGCGCAACGTCCCTTCCCAACATCCCCTGGCAGGATAAGCCTGCTGACCTCAAGACCGCCGCTCCCGTGTGGCGCTACACCGAGAACCCCGTCATGGGGCGCAATCCCACCCCCGAGATCGCCCGCATCTTCAATTCCGCCGTCGTGCCGTGGGAGGATGGCTTCATCGCCGTGCTGCGCGGCGAGCAGGTCAACGGCGTCCCCTATGTGTACCTGGGCCGCTCCAAGGACGGCATCCACTGGGATGTGGATCGCGAGAAGGTGCCGTTCGTCGATGAGAACGGCAAGCCCAAGATGCCCCACTATGCCTATGACCCCCGCCTGGTGAAGGTCGATGACACCTACTACATCATCTGGTGCACGGATTTCTTCGGCGCGTCCATCGGCATGGCCAAGACGAAGGACTTCAAGACCTTCACCCGCATCGAGAACCCCTTCATCCCCTTCAACCGCAACGCCGTGCTCTTCCCCCGCAAGATCAACGGCATGTACAAGATGATGTCCCGCCCCTCCGACTCCGGCCACACCCCCTTCGGCGATATCTTCGTGTCTGAATCCCCCGATATGGAGTACTGGGGACACCATCGCCATGTGATGGGCCGCGGCTCCAAGTGGTGGGAGAGCGTCAAGATCGGCTCCGGCGCGGCGCCCATCGAGACCAGCGAGGGCTGGCTGCTGTTCTACCACGGCGTGGCCACCACCTGCAATGGCTTTGTGTATTCCATGGGCGGTGCGATCCTGGATATCAACGAGCCCAGCAAGGTGCTCTACCGCTGCGAGAACCACCTGCTGACCCCCGAAGAGCCCTACGAGACCACCGGCTTCGTGCCGAATGTGGTCTTCCCCTGCGCGACCCTGCAGGATCCCGACACCGGTCGCATCGCCATCTACTACGGCGCGGCGGATACCAATGTCGGCCTGGCCTTCACCACCGTGGACGAGATCGTCACCTACATCAAGGAGCATTCCGAGCTCCAGTGGGGCGATGACATCCCGGACGTGGACTATTGATTCTTTCCGCATGAATGGACGAGCGTGCTGACCCGGTTGGCACGCTCGCTCCTGCATATGACGACTGTATTCGGTATGCAAAAGGAGGAAGTCCCGATGAAATCCCGCAGCTTCACTTCCCTGATGGAGGAGTACGAGCGCCTGATCGATCGCCCCAACCCCGCTAACGAGCGCTTCTACAATGGCCTTTTCACCCGCTATGAGCATCCTGTGCTGACGCGTCAGCATGTGCCGCCGTTCTGGATGTACGATGCTGATCCGTCGGCGAACCCCTACATGATGCAGCGACTGCCGGTGAATGCGACCTTCAATTCCGGCGCCATCAAGCTGGGCGGCAAGTATTGCCTGGTTGCCCGTGTGGAAGGCCAGGACCGCAAGTCCTTCTTTGCCGTGGCGGAATCCGATAAGCCCACCGAGGGCTTCCGCTTCCGGGATTATCCGGTCGTGCTGCCCGATACCTGTGCCAGCGAGACGAATGTGTATGACATGCGCCTGACGCAGCACGAGGACGGCTGGATCTACGGCGTGTTCTGCTCTGAGAGCAAGGACACGACCAGCAGCGACCTGTCCGCCGCAGTGGCTGCGGCCGGCATCGTCCGCACGAAGGATCTGGAGACCTGGGAGCGTCTGCCGAATCTGCAGACCCTGCGCAGCCCCCAGCAGCGCAATGTGGTGCTGCATCCTGAATTTGTGGACGGCAAGTACGCCTTCTACACCCGCCCGATGGACGATTTCATCGAGACCGGCAGCGGCGGCGGCATCGGATTCGGCCTGTGCGAGGATATCACCCATCCCGTCATCGACGAGGAGAAGATCATCTCCGCACGCCAGTATCACACCATCACCGAGAGCAAGAACGGCGCTGGCGCAACGCCCATCAAGTGCGACAAGGGCTGGATCCACATCGCCCATGGTGTGCGCAACACCGCCGCCGGCCTGCGCTATGTGCTCTACGCCTTCATGACCAGTCTGGAGGATCCCACCAAGGTCATCGCGGCGCCGTCCGGCATGCTGCTGGGGCCGCTGGGGCATGAGCGTGTGGGCGACGTGAGCAATGTGGTGTTCACCAATGGCGCCATCGCCGATGACGACGGCAAGGTGTACATCTACTACGCCTCCTCCGATACGCGCCTGCATGTGGCGGAAACGGATATCGGCCGCCTCTGCGATTACCTGCTGAATACGCCGGAGGATCCCCTGCGCACGGGCGATTGCGTCCGCCAGCGGTGCGAGCTGATCCGGAAAAATCTCGACTTCCTGCGCAAATAAGGAGGCGGACGGTATGTTCAAGGCATCATCGCTCTTTGGCGATCATGCGATCCTGCCCGTGGGCAAGGAGATCCGCATCTTCGGCACGGCGGACGACGGCGAATGCATCCATGCGGCGCTGACCGATGCGTCTGGCGCAGTGGCGGGGGAGGGCGAATGCACCGCGCAAGGCGGATGCTTCCTGCTCCGCCTGCCGCCGCAGGAGCTCACCGCAGGCAGTCTGACACTCACCCTGACGGGAAAGGATCAGCAAATCACGGCGGAGGACATCCGCGTGGGCTATCTGTTCATGGCGGGCGGCCAGAGCAATATGGAGTGGAGCCTGTGGGGCTCGCAGGATGGTCAGGAGACCGTCCGCACGCATAATGACCCGGAGCTGCGCTTCTTCAACGTGCCGCGCGAATCGGTGGAGAGCAAGGCGCAGGCCGCTTTCGCTGACACGGCATGGGGACAGTGCGTCCCGCATCAGGGCGGCGATATGAGCGGCGTAGCGTACTTTTTTGCCCGTGAGGTGCGGCAGAAAACCGGCGTCCCCGTGGGCATCATCGGGTGCAACTGGGGCGGCACGTCCATCCTGTCCTGGATGGATGATGACGCGATCGCGCGGTGTCCGGCGGCCAAGCGCGCGGCGGAGGAATACGACCGCAGCATCGAGGGCATCACGCTGGAAATGTGGATGGAGCGTCAGGCGGCCTGGCAACAGGAGATGAACGACTGGAACGCGCATGTGGAGGAGATCAAGCGGAACGAACCGGGCATTGCCTGGGCGGACGTGGAGCGTCAGGCTGGCGTGTGTCCGTGGCATCCGCCGGTCGGCCCCGGCTCGCCCTATTGCCCGACCCAGCTGGCCAAGAGCATGGTCAGTCAGCTCGTGCCGGCTGCGCTGACGGGCATCCTGTTCTATCAGGGGGAATCCGACGCGGACCGCGCAGGCGATTACGGCGAGCTGCTGGTGATGCTCATCCGCCGCTGGCGAGAGCTCTTCGGCGATGCCGCGCTGCCCTTCTATAACGTGCAGCTGCCCATGTATATTGAAACGGGCGCAAAGGACGACTTCACCTGGCCGGTGCTCCGCCGGCAGCAGGAAATGGCCTGGAAGACCCTGCGTAACAGCCATTTGGCGGTCATGATCGATGGCGGCGACTTCGGCAACATCCATCCGCTGGACAAGAAGACCCCCGGCGAGCGTCTGGCGCGGCTCTTCCTGGCGGAGCTGGCGCATGAGCCCGATCTGCGCGCCTGGGCGACAGGCAAATCCACCCGTGGCAGCGTGCTGACGGTGACGGTCTCCCAGCCCGTGCACGGCGAAGGCAAGCTCTTCGAGATTGCTGGTGCGACCGGCGCATATGTCCCTGCACAGGCCGAGGTGGACGGATGCTGCATCCGCCTGCACGCTGAGGGCGTCCCCTGTCCGGTGAAGGCACGCTATGCCTGGGTCAACTGGGCGGAAGTGAGTGTCTTCGGCGAGGATGGACTCCCGCTGGCTCCCTTCGTGCTGGAGGACTGAGAAACGGCGTCCGCCGCGGTATCGTAAATCAAAAAGGCACCATCCCTATGTACAGCGTGCATGGAGATGGTGCCTTTTCAGTTGCCTGGAAGAGGCCGAAGCCTCCCCGGCGGATGTGTTCGAAATGTGGATAACCTCCGGCTGTCCCGGGGTCATTCCGTCAGCGGGAGATCCGCCTTTTCCTTGAATTGCCGCAGGACGCCCGACACGATGACGACCGCCATCACGAAGGAGAGCACGTCCGCCACGGGCTGTGCAGCCGCCACCGTGAAGGGCATGTCCGCCTCGGAAAGGGGCAGCACGCGGGGCAGGATCAGCAGTGCCGGGATCAGGAAGATGCCCTGGCGCGCCGTGGCCAGCAGCGTGGCGCGTCCGCCGTAGCCGATGGACTGGGTGTACATATTGCCCATGGTGATGAAGCCCCACAGCGGGATGGTCAGCAGGTGGAGGCGCATCGCGGTGGTGCCGATGCGGATGACCTCCGCATCCTCCGCGCGGAAGACCGTGATGATCGGCTCGGCGAAGATGAAGGCGACCAGCCCCAGCACCAGCAGGAGGATCGTCATGACCTTGATGGAGAACCAGAACGCCTTGCGCACGCGGCTGTACTGCCCCGCGCCGTAGTTAAAGCCGCACACCGGCTGGAAGCCCTGGCCGAAGCCCACCACGGAGGAATTGATGAACATCACAAAGCGGTTCACGATGGACAGCGCGGAGATCGCCGGATCCTGCAGGGAGAGCACGATGCAGGCCTTCACCGTGTTGTTCATGAGGATGTTGGCGATGCTGGCGATGCCCTGACGCCCCAGGGAGGGGAAGCCGATATAGAGGATGCGCGCGTAGAGCTTTCGCGTCGGGCGGAAGAACTTGGGGTGGATGGAGAGCGTGTCCTTGTGCAGGTTGCACTGCAAAAGCAGGATGCAGAAGCTGACCAGCTGGGAGAGCGCCGTGGCGATGGCCGCACCGGCCGTGCCAAGACCCAGGCCGACGGGCAGGGTAAGGAAGCCGAGGATCTTCGTGCCGGGCTCGAAAATGAAGATCGGGTCGAGGATCATGTTCAGGATGCCGCCGGTGGTGATGCCGATCATGCCGTAGGTCGCCAGCCCCTGGAAGCGCAGGTGGTTGTTCATCACGAAGGAGCACATCATGAACGGCGCCGCGTAAAAGATGTAGGACGCATACGCCATGGCATGGGGCGCGATGGTTTCCGTCGCACCGAGGAAGCCCGCGATGGGCTCGATGAACACGTTGCCCAGGATCATGATGACAATGCCCGTCAGCAGTGCGGTGAAGAAGCCCACATTGCACAGCGTCTTGGCCTCGTCAGTCTTGCCGGAGCCCAGCGCCTGGCTGATGGGTGCGCCGCTGCCCATGCCGATGGTGAACGCAACGGCCTGGATGATGCCCATCACGGAGAACACCACACCCACCGCGCCGGACGCGGAGGTGCTGATCTGGCTGACGAAATAGGTGTCCGCCATGTTGTAGATGCTGGTGATGAGCATGGAGATGATGGTCGGGACGGCCAGCTTGGGGATGATCTTGGATACGGGCGCGTGGAGCATCATCTGCGCGCGCTCAGCGGATGTCATTTTCATGGTTCAAACCTTTCTGTTGTATGAGGAATGTGGGAATCAGAGGAGCATCAGCAGCCCCTGTGCGGCGGCAACGGCGACGCATGCGCCGATGGCGACGGTCAGCAGTGAGCGTCCGCGCCACGCCATCACCACGGCGACGGCAAAGCCCACCGCAGCGGTGCGTACATCCCCGGTGGACGAGAAGATCCCCGGAATGGTCATGGCGGCCAAAACCGCATAGGGGACATAATGCAGGAACGAGCGGATAAAGACGGATTTGATCTCCCGGCGGAACACCGTCAGCGGCAGCATCCGGATGAGGTAGGTCACGCCTGCCATCACGGCCAGGTAGGGCAGATAGGCACTCCAGCTCATGCGGCCTCCTCCTTTCGGGCAGCGTCCTCCACCGGGAAGAGCCATGCGCCCAATGCAGAGGCCGCCACCGCACAGATGATGACGGCGAATCCGCCGGACACGCCCTTGAGCAGGGGGAGGAAGGCAAAGCAGAGGCTGAGCAGGCTGGCGACGATGACCACCATCCGCACGGGCTTTTCCTTGCGCGCGGGGGGCAGGAGGATGGCCAGGAACATGCCGTAAATGGCGATGCCCAGGGCATTGCACACGAATGCAGGCAGGAGCTGCCCGGCTGCTGCGCCCAGGAGCGTCCCCAGCGACCAGCCCAGATACGGCATGAGCATCAGCCCGTAGAGGTAGTGCTGATGGAGCAAGCCCGGCTGCGCGGAGGCCGCGGCGAAGATCTCATCCGTGTTGGAGAAGGCAAAGAGCATCCGCCGCGGAGTGTTCATGGTGGGGCCGAGCTTCTGCGAAAGGGACAGGCCCATCAGCGCATACCGCAGGTTGATGACCAGTTGCGTCAGCGCCATTTCGATCAGCCCTGCGCCGGAAAGCATCACCTGCAGGCCGGCCAATTGTCCGGCGCTGGTCAGGTTCGTCATGGAGATCAGCAGTGCCTGCGCCACGGTCAGGCCGCCGCCGACGCACTGCATGCCGAACGCGAAGGACACGCTCAGATAGCCCAGTCCGATGGGCAGCCCGTGCTTCACGCCCTGGAGGAATCGCTTGTTCATGGGGATCGCCTCGATCTGTCGTAGGATGGAACAGCTTTTATCCTACCACGGCGGGGCGGCCGCGTCAATGCCGCGGACGATTTGGAACAGCGGAAATACCGTGCGTCAGTTCATCAGCCAGTCGTTGGCATCCGGGTAGGTGTAGGGCAGGGCGTTGTTCTTGCAGTACTGCGCGGCGTAGGAGTCGCGCTGGACGGTGATGGCGGACAGCGCATTGCAGCGGTAGAAGGCACCCGCACCGATGAAGGTCAGGCTGTCGGGCAGGGTGACGGTGTTCAGCGCCGTGCAGCCGGAAAAGGCCACCTGTCCGATGGTGGTGACGCTGCCGGGGATGTCGAGGCGGCTCAGCGCGCTGCAGAAGGCAAAGGCGTTGCTGCCAATGTGGGTCAGCCCGTCGGTCAGCTCAACAGTGCTGAGCTTTTCGCAGTTGTGGAAGGCCCAGTCGCCGATATGGGTGACGCTCGGGGGCAGGGTAACGCTCGTCAGGTGCTCGTGGGTGAAGAAGGCGTAGTCCTCAATGCGCGTGATCCCGTTGGGGATGGTGTAGGCCTTCGCGGAGAAACCGCAGGGATAATAGACGAGGGACTTCTGCGTCTTGTTGAAGAGGACGCCGTCGATGGTGGCATAAATGGGGTGATCGGGCGACACCTTGAGCATGGTCAGCTTTTCGCACCCGGCGAAAGCCTTGTGGCCGATGAAGGTCAGGCTGTCGGGCAGGGTGATGGAGGTCAGCGTGCGGCAGGCATAGAAGGCTTCGTCACCGATGGAGGTGATGCCGTTGGGCATGATGATGCTGGACAGGGCGATGCAGCGGAAGAAAGCCTTCTCGCCGATGGAGGTCACCTGATCCGGCAGGACGATGCTCGACAGCGCGACGCAGCGGGTGAAGGCGTAGTCCTCGATGGTCACGAGGCTGTCCGGCAGGATGATGCGTCCGAGCATTTTGCACTCGTAGAAGGCATGATCGCCGATGGTGGTGATCCCCTGCGGCACGATGTAGTTCGTCGCCGTGAGTGTGCTGGGATAGCACACCAGCCGGTTGTCCGCCGTGCTGATCAGCACGCCATCCACCACCGCGAGGGTCGGGTGCGTGTCGGACACCTGGATGGTCTTCAGCCGTGTGCAGCTGTAGAAGGGGTTCGCGCCGATCCGGGTGACGCTGTCCGGGATGGTGACGCAGGTCACCGCGCGGTGGACGAATGCGCCGTCCCCGATGGCGCTGACGGGATGCCCATCCAGTTCCACGGGGATGGTCAGGTCGGTTTTCTTTCCACTATAATTGGTGATCTCCGCCGTGCCGTCCGCCAGGAGGATGTACTCATAATTCCCGTAGGTGTGGATGACCGGTTCATCCTCCGCACAGGCGCAGGAAGCGCATACCGCCAGCAGCAGGCATAGTAGGGCGAAGAGCTTGTTCATGGCTGGTTCCTCCTTGAGGGCGTGATCGATGGTGATAAAAACAAAAAGGATGAGGACAAAGAAGTCTGCCCTCATCGTATCACTTGTGGAATGAATTGTCAATGCACATTCAGGCCTAGTGCGCGGTCAATTGACGTAAGTGCAGGCCAGCCCGTTGTCCCTGCGTACTGTTCACCTTGGAACGGGCGAAGAGCAGGCCGCCGATGCTGCGCACGGGATGCCCGTCCAGCATGGCCGGGATGGTCACATCAGTCGATGTGCTGGTGTAGGCGGTGATCTCCGCTGTGCCGTCTGCCAGAAGGGTGTACTGAAAATCCATGCTCGGGCAGGCCGGAACGGCTTTGGCTGGTGCGGGACGGCTGAACAGGCTCGAAAAGGGATTCTTCATCGCGTCATGCATCCTGTGTCCTTGACCGGATCACCCGTCGCTGCGCACCACGCCGTCGGCGGTGACGATGGCGTACCACAGCGGCGGACGCTGCACGGGGGCCTCGCCGATGGTGATGGCCGCGCGGATGGCATTTTCGGCACGGTCTGCGTCCGCCTCGCTGCGGGCATAGAGCGTGCAAAGGGGTGTGTCCGCCGTGACGTGATCGCCGATGCGCACCGGCAGGATGAAGCCCACGGAATAGTCGATCACATCGGTCTTGCGGACGCGGCCTGCGCCCATCGCCTGCGCGGCGTATCCCAGGGCGGTCGTGTCCATTCCGGTGATGTAGCCCTCGCGCCCCACCTTGACCTCGCGGATCAGCGCGGGCTGGGGCAGCCGGGAGACATCCGCCACGCATGCAGGATCACCGCCCTGTGCGGCGATCATTGCGCGGAGCTTCTCCAGGCCGGCGCCGGAGTTCAGCGCGTCTACCAGCAGGGCGCGGGCGGATGCGGTGTCCGCCGTCTTGCCGGCCAGCACCAGCATGTGGCTGCCCAGCAGCAGCGCCACCTCCAGCAGGTCGCCCTTCGTCCGCCCGGACAGCACATCGATGGCCTCCTTGACCTCCAGCGCGTTGCCCACATGGGTGCCAAGGGGCTGCTCCATGCCGGTGACGATGGCGCGGACGGGCTTGCCGGACAGCTTGCCGATCTCGGCCATGGTGCGCGCCAGGGCGATGGCGTCATCGACGGTCTCCATCAGCGCGCCGGAGCCGGTCTTGACATCCAGCACGATGGCATCCGACCCGGAGGCGAGCTTCTTGGACATGATGGAGGACGCGATCAGCGGCAGGCTGTCCACCGTGGCGGTCACATCGCGCAGGGCATAGAGCGCCTTGTCCGCCGGAGCCAGCGCAGATGTCTGGCCGATGACTGCCAGGCCAATGTCGTTCACCTGGCGGATGAAGGCCTCTTCCGTCAGGCTGACGGACAGCCCCTCGATGGACTCCATCTTGTCCAGCGTGCCGCCCGTATGCCCCAGACCGCGGCCGCTCATCTTCGCCACGGGCACGCCGCAGGCCGCCACCAGCGGCGCCAGGATGAGCGTCGTGGTGTCGCCCACACCGCCGGTGGAATGCTTATCCACCTTCACGCCAGGGATAGCGGACAGGTCGCACACATCGCCGGAATCGCGCATGGCGAGGGTGAGGTCAGTGGTCTCCCGGGCGGTCATGCCGTTCAGGCGGATGGCCATCAACAGTGCCGCCAGCTGATAATCCGGGATGGAACCATCCGCCGCGCCGCGGGTGAATTCAACGATATCTTCATGGCTCAGCGCCTGGCCGAGCTTCTTCTTGGTGATCATATCGATCATGCTCATGACATTTGCTCCCTTCGATCATGAAATGTACTGATATTATAGCACAGGATCTTCCGGCGGACAAGCATCCGGCGGAAAAGCCCGATGCGGAAAAAGCCGCATCCGATGCTTGACAAATGCGGATCGCTTTGGTATAATCATATGCATGCCACACATGCGGTCGTGGCGGAATCGGCATACGCGCACGTTTGAGGGGCGTGTTCTGAAAGGAGTACGGGTTCAAGTCCCGTCGACCGCACGTTATCAGGGACGAGGGTTTCTTGCGAAGCCTTCGTCCTTTTTGTGCGTGCGGAAGAGTCTCTGTGATCCGCCGCAAAAGACGGATGGGAAGGGATGTTACGATTGTAAAAACTTCACAGCGCGGAAGCGGGGAAGTCATTTTTGCTTGACGGCGCTATTGCCTGCATGGTATAATCAGGACGATATGATGGTTGATTGTTTCAACGCGCAAGAAGGAGATGAGTGCCATGCGGTTCATGAAAAGGATCGTTTGTGCGATGTTGATGGCCGGCCTGCTGCTGACGGTGGCCGCGGCGGACGGGGCGGATTTCACCTATGCGCTCAACAGCGCCGGGACCGGCTATGTCATCACCGGGTATACGGGGCAGGCGGAAAGTGTGACCGTTCCTTCCGAATATATGGGCAAGCCGGTGCTGGAGATCGGCAGCGGCGCCTTCGCGGGGAACACCGTCATCAGGGTCGTGAACCTGCCCAGCTGCATCACGCGCATCGGCAGTGCCGGCTTCAAGGGCTGCAGTGCGCTGACCACCGTCAACAGCTATCAGGCGGAAGAACCGGCGATCCGCATCCCCGGCGATGTGGACGGCAACGGCGCAGTCAACTTCGACGATGCGCTGCTGCTCATGCGCTTCAACGCAGGGGAGGGCTGCACCATCAACCTGGCCAATGCGGATGTCAATGCGGATGGTCAGGTGGATGAAAAGGACGGCCTGCTGCTGATGCAGCTCGAGGCCGGCTGGGATGTGAAGCTCCAGTGATCCCGCAAGGGCATGGGTCGCACCCGTGAAATGACCAATGGAACAGGAAGGAGCGCATACGGTGCAAAAGAGGATCTGTCTGCTGGCGGCGCTGCTGATGGTGCTGCTGTGCGTGGGGGCCGCGGCGGAAGCTGCGCTGATCCCGCTGGATTATGCTGATCTGCCCGCTGCCCATCGGGAAAAGTTCGAGGCGGAGATCGCCTATGCCCTGGAGCACGCCAGGGAGCGTGCCCCCAAGGAGGGCGAATTCTTCACCATGGTGCGCGATGCCTCCGCCACCGGCTATACCGGCAGCGTCAATGAAAGCGGCATCGCCTTCAAGTATGAGGTGAACCAGTCCATCGTCAAGGTCGGGGAGCAGATCCGCTTCACCGTGTCCGATGTGACGAGCAGCTCGGCTCCCTTTAAGTATTCCGTGTCCGGGCTGGTCATGGATGAAAACTTCACCCCCCTGGGCAGCTTCGGCGAGCAGAGCTTCACCTGCACCGAGAGTACCTGGGCGGGCCGCACTTTCACCTACACGCCTGCCAATCCCGGCTATGTCAGCTTCGTCTTCGGCATTTCCAATGAGGAAGGCGACAATGTCGTGATCATCAGCACCAACACGGTGCAGATCTATTCCGAGGAGAAGCCGCCGTTCAACAACATGGCGGTGGAAAACAGCCTGGGCGTTCAGGTCTCCCTGGATGACACCAAGACCCGCGTGGGCGATGTGATCACCGCGACGGCGACCTTCTCCGCCAAGGAAGTGCCGGTCAACTACACCGCGCAGTGGACGCTGCACAGCGAGGACGGCACCCTGCTGGACAAGCAGACCTGGACGGATCAGTGCCTGTCCAAGGCCGGACTGGCCACGGTGCATTTCGACTACTGGCCGACCTACGCCGGCAAGGCGCAGTTCGACCTCACAGCCACCGACGCGGCGGGTCATGCCGTGCAGATCAACACGCCCGTGATGGTCACGGCGGATGGCTTCTACTTCAGCGCCGAGCTGGATAAGTCGGTCGTCAACCTGGGCGGCACGCTTACCGGCACCTACCGCATCACCGGCCATACCTGCGAGGATACGAAGTACCTCGTCGGGTGGACCTGCTATGATGCGGCTGATGGCGACAAGGAGCTCGACAGCGTCTGCACGGCGGTGGACGCGCCTTCCGGCACGGTGACCTACACGCCCCGTCTGGGCGATACGGTGGAGTTCTTCGTCCGTGCCAGCTGCTCGCATTATCCGGATATCTATCCGGCGTATGACCGCGCGACGCTGCTCTATGCGCTCAAGGCGAAACTCACCCTGTCCGCATCCACGGTGAAATCCGGCGATCAGCTCACGCTGAATTACGCCATCGAGGACGGCCAGGAGCCGTATCAGCGGATCCAGATCACGGGTTGCTCCTATGATCAGGAGACTTACCGCACCTACGAATTCCTGCAGCAGAACGTCACCGCGGCGGAAGGCAAGATCAGCGGCCGCCCCTACCTGGGCGATCTGGTCTACTTCGAGATCCAGGTGACGGAAAAGGACGGACATGTGTCCACCTGGCGCAGCGACACGATCCCGATGACCGGCGCGCCGACGGCCTCCGCGCCTGCGCTGGCGGCTGCGGTCGATGCCGATGCCATCGATCTGGGACAGACCATCACCGTCACCTACCAGATGACGGGCGGCTCCGGTTCCATCAGCAAGGATGATGCCAGCGGCAATTATGTCGCCTGGAAGCAGGTCGACGGCACCATCGTCGCCAGCCAGACCCTCACCGATACCTTCGGCACGGCCTCCTTCACCCCGGAGGCCACCGGCGAATACATCTGCATCATCATGCTCACCGATGCCTATCACCAGCGCGTCACCTGGACGAGCGACAGCATCTATGTCGGCAAGGTGCGCATCCCCGGCGATGCGGATGACAATGGCGCCGTGAACTTCGCCGATGCCCAGCTGGTGCTCAGCCACTGCGCGGATGAGGGCGTGCTGCTCAACATGAGCAACGCCGATGTCAACGCCGATGGCGCGGTCGACCTGCAGGATGCGCTGCTGCTGCTGCAGTTCACCGCCGGGTGGGACGTGAAACTGAAATAACCGACATGGTGAAGGAGGACTCAGGCAATGAAAAAGTTTGTTGCGCGGCTGCTGGCGCTGGTGCTGATCTGCACGATGGGCATCGCGGCGGCTTCCGCTGAAACGGCTGCTGTGACCACCAGCCGTGGCGCGACGCTGACGATGGATGTCGGCGTGTCCGGCGGCGGAAAGGGCGCCAAGATCGGCATCAAGACCAATGGTGCTCCCGTGACCTTCGCCAAGGCGGTGGGCGGCAGCGTCAATGATACCGTTCCCCCGCGGGAATTCGCAGATTTCTTCGTCGTGACGAATCTGGACGGCATCGATATCAGCGCGGACGGCACGTCCATCGGTCAGGGCGCCTTCACGGTGGCTGACCTGGCGGAAGGCGTCGTGGGCCGGCTGAGCTTCACGGTCAATGCCGACGCGCCCTACGGCACCTACACGGTGGAAGCCTACCTTGCCCAGGGCAGCACCACCGTCACCGGCTCGGTGACCTTCACTGTGGTCGACCGCATCCCTGGCGATGCAAACGGGGATGGAGCTGCTGATATTCTGGATGCCTTGCTTGTGCTTAAGTTTGACGCTGGCTGGGATGTCGAAGTGAATATGGCGAATGCGGATGTGAATGCAGACGGATCTGTTGACATTCTTGATGCACTGGTGATTCTGCAATACGACGCTGGCTGGGATGTTGAACTGAAGTAATAGAATAAGATCAGGAGGATGAAAAATGAAGAAATTTGCTCTGCTCTTGCTTTCGCTCATGCTTGTTTTCTGCTTTGGCAATGCGATGGCAGCAAAAGAAGTATACCCTGGCGATACCATCACCATGTATATCTCGATCACAGAGAGCAATGGTGAAGGTAGTGCGCGCATCAATATCAATGCTGGCAGCGCCCCTGTGACCTTTGTGAGCGCTTCGTCTAACAGTTCCAATGGCAATATGGTCGTGGCACCGCCGAACCTGAGCGGTCGTTTCAGCATCATTAATACGAATGGTATTGAGACCGGTTCTGTTGGTACGGTGACGCTGCGCGTGAATTCTAATGCGGCGCCTGGCACCTATAGCGTCTATGCGGTGGGCTCCATGGCTGCGACCGGTGTGTCCGGCAGCGTGACCTTCACTGTCGTGAAGCGTCCCTGCGAGACCCATAAGTGGAAGGACGTCACTGACGTTGAGGCCACCTGCACCACCGATGGTTCCGGCCACAAGGTCTGCAGCGAGTGCAGCACCAAGGGCGAGAACTTCATCATCAAGTCCAATGGCCATGTGCCCGGCACCCCCGTGGTCGAAAAGGAAGCCACCTGCACCACGGACGGCAAGAAGGTGACCTACTGCAAGACCTGCGACGCGGTCATGGAGGAAACGCCGATCAAGGCCAATGGCCATGTCAAGGGCGAGGCGGTCGTGATCACCCCGGCCACCTGCACCACTCCCGGCAAGCGCGTCTACCTGTGCTCCGTCTGCAAGAAGCAGACCTCCGATCAGGCTGAGGAGATCCCCGCGCTGAACCATGATCTGGTGGATGACAAGGCCATCGCCGCGACCTGTATGGAGGACGGCAAGCAGGCTGGCAAGCACTGCACCCGCTGCGATTACACCGAGGGCGGCGAGACCATCAATAAGCTCGCCCATAACCTGGATAAGGTCGATACCGTTGGCGCCACCTGCTCCAAGACCGGCAGCAAGAAGTACTACTGCTCCATGTGCAATCAGCTGCAGAAGACTGAGACGCTGGAGAAGCTGGCGCATACTGTCGTGCCGGATGTGGCTGTCGCCCCCACCTGCACCAAGACCGGCAAGACCGAGGGCAGCCACTGCTCCGTCTGCAAGACCGTCATCGTCAAGCAGGAGACCGTCGCCGCGCTGGGCCATAAGTTCAACGACGGCGTCGTGACCACTGCTGCCACCTGCACCAAGGACGGCGTGAAGACCTTCACCTGCACCAACTACGGCTGCAAGCAGACCAAGACCGAGACCGTCAAGAAGCTCGGCCATGATTATGACGAGGGCAAGGTGACCATCGCCCCCACCTGCACCAAGGACGGCGTGAAGACCTACACCTGCAAGAACGACGCCAAGCACACCAAGACCGAGACCATCAAGGCGACCGGCCATGCGTGGGACAACGGCACCGTGACCACGCCGGCCACCTGCACCACCGCCGGTGTGAAGACCTACACCTGCAAGAACGATGCCACCCACACCAAGACCGAGACCATCAAGGCGACCGGCCATGCGTGGGACAACGGCACCGTGACCACCCCGGCCACCTGCACCGAGGACGGCGAGAAGTCCTTCACCTGCAAGAACGATCCCTCCCACACCAAGACCGAGACCGTCAAGAAGCTCGGCCACAAGTTCACCGCGTGGAAGATCACCCGTGAGCCCACCGAAGAGCTCGATGGCGAGCGCGAGCGCACCTGCCAGAACTGCGGCCTCGTCGAAACGCAGACCGTGCCCTATGCGGTCTACTACCAGATGACCGTCTGCTCCTCCGGTATCCGCTTCCGCGATATCCATGCCGCGTCCACCGACAAGTGGTACATGTTCACCCCCATCGACATCTCCGTCGATGGCGAGCAGGTCTTCGATCTGATCGCGGGCAACATCCATGTGATCGGCGAGGTGCATGTCGTTGTCAAGGAAGGCACCGTCACCGTGACCTACGAGCTCTGCAGCGAGCGGGACATCAACGTCCGCGAAGAGTTCCTGACCATCCTGCCTTCCATCGAGGGTGTGACCGATGCGGACATCGAGAAGATGACCCAGTATGAGTTCGGCGCGCCCATCAGCATCGAGGAGGACCTGGGCGGCGACACGAAGGTGATCCTGTACATGGTCAACACCATGATCTATGAGGAGGACACCCCCGGCATCCGTCTGTTCTACGACAATGAGGAATACGATGCCTATGTCGAGCAGCTCAAGACCCTGATGGACTGATCCATCGCTCATAAGCCCCTGTGCCCGCCTGTGCAGCAATGCCGGGCGGGCATTTTCATATGGCGGAAGGGCGGACGGCAGCAAAAAAGCGTCCCCGCGGCACTGGCCGGGGGGACGCTGGAATGTGCGAAAGGGGATCAGCCGCGCTGGACGATGGCGCGCGCCACATGCACACCGCTTGCGGATGCATGGGACAGGGAGTGGGTGATGCCGCTGCCGTCGCCGATGATGTACAGGCCGGGCAGGTTGCATTCGAGGTTCTCATCCACCTCGACCTCCATGTTGTAGAACTTGACTTCCACGCCGTAGAGGAGGGTGTCGTCATTGGCGGTGCCGGGGGCGACCTTGTCCAGGGCGTAGATCATCTCGATGATGCCGTCCAGGATGCGCTTGGGCAGCACCAGGGACAGATCGCCGGGGGTGGCCTTCAGGGTGGGGGTGATGAAGGCTTCCTCGATGCGGCTGGGGGTGGAACGCTTGCCGCGGATCAGATCGCCGAAGCGCTGCACGATGACGCCGCCGCCCAGCATGTTGCTCAGCCGGGCGATGGATTCGCCATAGCCGTTGGAATCCTTGAACGGCTCAGAGAAATGCTTGGCAACCAGCAGGGCGAAGTTCGTGTTTTCGGTCTGCTTGGCCGGATCCTCATAGCTGTGGCCGTTCACGGTGATGATGCCGTTGGTGTTTTCGTTGACCACCGCGCCCTTGGGGTTCATGCAGAAGGTGCGCACCAGGTCGCCATACTGCTTGGTGCGGTAGACGATCTTGCTCTCATAGAGCTCATCGGTCAGGTGGGAGAAGATCTCCGCCGGGAGCTCCACGCGCACGCCGATGTCCACACGGTTCGATTTGGTGGGGATGTGCATCTCGCGGCAGACCTTTTCCATCCACTTGCTGCCGATGCGGCCCACGCTGATGATGCAGGACTTGCAGGTGTAGGACGCGCCGGCGCACTGCACCTCGTAGCTGCCCTCGTGTGCGACCACATGCTCCACGGGCGTGTTGAAGTAGAAGTCCACCTTCTCCTTCAGGTCGTTGTAGAGGTTCTCCAGCACGACATAGTTGATGTCCGTACCCAGATGGCGCACGGAGGCATTGAGCAGGTGGAGGTCATTCTGCATGCACAGCTTCTTGAACTTGCTGCCTGCGGTGGAGTAGAGCTTGGTGCCTTCGCCGCCGTAGCGCAGGTTGATCTCGTCCACATACTGCATCAGATCCAGCGCCTTCTTCTTGCCGATGTACTGATGCAGCGTGCCGCCGAAATCATTGGTGATATTGTACTTGCCGTCGGAGAATGCACCCGCGCCGCCAAAGCCGCTCATAATGGAGCAGCTCTTGCAGCTGATGCAGGATTTCACTTTTTCGCCGTCGATGGGGCAGCGGCGCTTGTTCAACGCATGACCGGCCTCAAACACGCCGATCTTCAGCGTCGGATCGAGCTGGCTCAGCTCATAGGCAGAGAAAATGCCACCGGGACCGGCGCCAATGATGATCACGTCGTAATTCATGATGATTCGCTCCTTAGAAGTGGGACTGCAGAAGTGTGTTTACATTCTATTATAGCACATTCGATCCAAAATGACAATGCTTGACGCAAAGCATATGTAGTGGTAGGATATCGCGGATGAAAGAAAAAAGCAATGGAGATGGAACCATGCAGAAGGATACAACGGATTTTTCCACAGGATCGGTCAAGCGGCGCATCATCGCGCAGGCCGTTCCGCTGACGCTGGCGCAGGCCGTCCAGCTGCTGTACAATATCGTTGACCGCATTTATATCGGCCATCTGCCGGATGTGGGCAAGATCGCGCTGACCGGCCTTGGTGTCACCTTTCCGGTGATCGTCATCATCGCCGCCTTCACCCAGCTGATGGGCGTTGGCGGCACGTCGCTGTTCTCCATGGCGCGCGGCCGCCGGGATGAAAGGGAGGCGGAGGACATCCTCGGCAATGTCTTCGCGCTGCTGATGCTGGCCTCAGTGGGGTGCTTCATCGTGGGGTATTTCTTCCGCAGGCCGCTGCTCTTTGCCTTTGGCGCCAGCGAGGAGAGCTATTGCTACGCCGATCAGTATCTGCGCATCTACCTCTTCGGCACGGCGTTTTCCATGCTCGTCACCGGCCTGAACGGCTATATCAACGCGCAGGGCTTCCCGCGCATCGGCATGCTGTCCACGGTCATTGGTGCGGTCATCAACATCGTGCTGGATCCCATCTTCATCTTCACGCTGGATCTGGGCGTGCAGGGTGCGGCCTGGGCGACGATCATCAGCCAGGCGGTGTCCTGCGTGTGGGTGCTGCTCTTCCTGACGGGGAAGAAGGCCGTGCTGCGTCTGCGCTGGCGGAGCATCCGCATCGATGCGTCCCGGACGAAGCGGATCATCACCCTGGGCATCCCCGGCTTTGTCATGCAGGGGACGAACAGCCTGGTGCAGATCGTCTGCAACAATGAGCTGCGGCTCACAGCCGGTGCTGGGCTTCAACTACGGCGCGAAGAAATACGACCGCGTCCGCGAGGGCATCCGCTTTACCGCCGTCCTCGGCGCGCTGTATACCCTGGTGGCGTGGATCGTGGTCATGCTCATCCCCCACACGATGGTCGCCCTGTTCACCGATGACGCCATGACCATCGATGTCGGCGCGAAAATGCTGAATATCTACTTCTTCGGCTTCGTGTTCATGGCGTTCCAGTTCGCCGGACAGTCCACCTTCCAGGCGCTGGGACGTGCCAAGCAGGCCGTGTTCTTCTCCCTCTTCCGCAAGGCGATGATCGTCGTGCCGCTGACGCTGCTCCTGCCGCGCATCGGCTTCGGGGTGGAGGGCGTCTTCCTTGCCGAGCCGATCTCCAATGCGGTCGGCGGCATGGCGTCCTTCCTGACGATGTGGTTCACAGTGTACCGCCGCCTGGGCAAGGCGGATGCGGAATAAGCGCCGCAAACGAAAACAGGCTCCCCCTGATGAGGGGGGAGCGCGTCAGACCGATCAAGTGGCTTCGGCCACTTTTTTTGTGCGGCGGAGGCGATCCTGGCCGATCTTCATCGCGGCCAGCAGCACCAAATAGGCCGCGAGGGTGAAGACGCAGACATAGATCAGCAGGCAGAATGGGTAGGGGACGGCCTGCTACACGAGGGAATACACCGGCAGCGACGGGGCACAATAGGGGCTGAAGAAGAACATGTTGAAGGTGTGTCCGGCGGCGATCAGTCCGCTGCGGAAGGCAATCTCGTTCAGTACCATGGCGATGCCCGCACAGACCGCGAAAACCGGCATCGCGCGCAGGAGCGTCCGCTGTTCGGCCTTCACATGGCCGGAACGGTACAGGAAGATGCCCTCCGTCAGCATGGACGCATGGCAGATCATGCACTCGATATTGGTCACGAGGCGGTCGGTGAAGACGTCCCCCGGATAGACCATGACGCATCCGCCGGCAAAGACCGCGTAGGTCGCCAGATACGCGCAGCTATCTTTACGGCATCATCGCCTCCGTCGTAGGGATGATCGCCGTCGATTACGCCTTCACCTTTCCATATTATACGTTCAGCTTCACCGTGCCGGTCAATCCGGCGTCTGCCATCGTGCTGATCATCATCTCCATCCTCACCAACACGCTGACCGTGAAGCTCAAGCAGCATGAGATGGTCAAGGCGGAAAGCGAGCGGGAGCGCATGCGGGCGAATCTGCTGCGGGCGGTGTCCCATGATCTGCGCACGCCGCTGACGACCATCTACGGCGCGAGCACCACCCTGCTCGAGCACGGCGCAGCGATGCCGCCGGAGCAGCAGGAACAGATCCTGCGCGGCATCAAGGAGGATTCCGAATGGCAGACGCGCATGGTGGAGAATCTGCTCTCCATCACCCGGATCGACACTGGCACGGTGCGGATCATCAAAACCCCCACCGTGCTGGAGGAGCTCATCGATTCGGTGCTGCTCAAATTCAGGAAGCGCTATGCCGCGCAGGAGATCACCATCGACCTGCCGGAGGACATGGTCATCATCCCCATGGATGCCATCCTCATCGAGCAGGTGCTCGTGAACCTGCTGGAGAACGCCGTCCAGCATGCAGCTGGCATGACGGAGCTGATCCTGCGCGTTCGGGCGGAAGGCGGACGCGCGGTGTTTGAGATCCGCGACAATGGCTGCGGCATTCCGCCGGAAAGGATGGACACGCTCTTCACCGGGTATTACAGGCGTAATGAGGCGGTCAGCGACCGGCAGACGAAGAATGCCGGCATCGGGCTGTCCGTCTGCGCGACGATCATCAAGGCACACGGCGGCCAGATCACAGCCGAAAACATCAGGGGCGGCGGCGCTGTGTTCCGCTTCACCCTGGACACGGAGGACGCGGACAGTGACGAACAATAAGTACAAGATCCTGCTGGTGGAGGACGAAAGCAACATCCGCTGCGTCATCGCGGCCATGCTGGAGAGCGCAGGCTATCAGGTCATCCAGGCTGAAACGGGCCGCACGGCGCAGCTGCTCTTCGGCTTCTATCTGCCGGATCTGCTCATCCTGGATCTGGGACTGCTGGATATGGACGGCATGGACTTCCTGCGCCAGGTGCGCCGCGATTCGCTGACGCCCATCCTCGTCCTGTCCGCCCGTACCACAGAGCAGGACAAGGTGGATGCGCTGGATGCCGGTGCGAATGATTATGTGACCAAGCCCTTCGGCGCGGCGGAATTGCTGGCACGTGTGCGCTCGCTGCTGCGCATCGGCCGCTGGACGCTCCACGAAGAGCCCCGCGCGGAGGAACGCTTCATCTATCGCGACCTGACCATCGACTATGTGGCGCGCCAGGTCTTCATCGAGGAGAACGAGGTCCGCCTGACGCAGACGGAATACAACATCGTGGCGTTCCTTGCGGAAAACGCAGGCAAGATGATGACCTACTCCGCCATCATCAAGGCGGTGTGGGGCGGATGCGCCCAGGAAGGCAGCATCAAGAAGCTGCAGGTCAACATGGCCAATATCCGCAAGAAATTCGGCGCAAAACCGGGCACGGCGAACTACATTACCAATGAGCTGGGCGTGGGATACCGCATGAATGGCTGAGCGAATGCATTTTTTGCCCCGTCTTAATCCAATATACGATATGATGTGACAGATGACCGCATACAACGAGAGGAGCGATCTCCGGTGACATCCATCCTGGATTTCTGGTATCAGATGACGGCTGATCCGCTATTGTTCATGGCCGTATCGCTGACCCTGGGCGTGATCCTTGTCAACGGTTGGACGGACGCCCCCAATGCCATCGCGACCTGCGTCGTGACACGCTGCATGCCGCCCCGCGCAGCCATCCTCATGGCGGCGGTGTTCAACTTCCTCGGCGTCTTTGTCATGACGCTGATCAACGCCACGGTGGCGGAGACCATCACCAAAATGGTGGATTTCGGCGGCCAGCCGGATCAGGCGATCATCGCCCTGAGCGCGGCGCTGTTTGCCATCGTGCTCTGGGCGACGCTGGCCTGGGTGTTCGGCATCCCCACCAGCGAGAGCCACGCACTCATCGCAGGCCTGACGGGCAGCGCCATCGCCCTGCATGGCGGCCTGGGCGGAGTCAACGGTGCGGAATGGGTGAAGGTGCTCTACGGCATCGTCATCTCGGTGACGCTGGGCTTTGGCCTGGGCTGGCTGGTGTGCAAGGCGGTGACATGGCTGTTCCGCAAGGCGGATCGCCCGAAGACGGAGCCCTTCTTCCGGGGCGCGCAGATCGCCGGTGCGGCCTCCATGGCCTTCATGCATGGCGCGCAGGACGGCCAGAAATTCATGGGCGTGATCCTGCTGTGCGTGTATATGTCCCGGGGCGAAGCGCTGCCGTCGGATATCAGCATCCCCATCTGGCTGATGATCGTCTGCTCAGTGGTGATGGCGGCCGGCACAGCCATGGGCGGCAAGAAGATCATCAAATCCGTCGGCATGGACATGGTGAAGCTGGAAAAGTATCAGGGCTTCTCGGCGGATATCGCGGCGGCGCTGTCGCTGCTGTTCTGCTCGGTGTTCAGCCTGCCGGTGTCCACCACCCATGCCAAGACCACCTCCATCATGGGCGTGGGTGCGGTGAAGCGCGTGTCCGCCATCAATTTCAGCGTCGTGAAGGACATGGTGCTCACCTGGGTGCTGACCTTTCCGGGCTGCGGTCTGGTGGGTTTTTTGATGACGAAGCTGTTCCTGATGCTGTTCAACTGATCGACAAAGAAGGGGAGTTGCTGACCATGGCCAAGGCCGACAAGTTCTATTTCGACAACCTGGCGGAAAGCGCCGCGTTCACCCATACGGCGGCGGAATATCTGGCTGCCTGCCTGCAGGATTTCGCGCCGGAGAACATTCGGCAGATGCTGGACGAGATGCACATGATCGAGCACAGCGCGGATCGCAAGAAGCACGCCATGCATGAGGCGCTGGCGAAGGCGTTCGTGACGCCGGTGGATCGCGAAGACCTGGATATGCTCAGCCACCGCCTGGATGATGTGACCGACCTGATCGAAGAGACGCTGCAGAAGTTCTACATTTATGATGTCCGCCGGATGGAGCCTTCCGCGGTGGAATTCGCCCGGAAGCTCGTCAGCGCGTGCAAACTTCTGCAGGACATCGTCTGCGAATTCGAGCACTTCAAGCGCTCCAAGTCCATCAGGACGATGATCATCGCCCTGAACGATGTGGAGGAGGAGTGCGACCACCTCTACCTGGACAGCATGCGTGCGCTGACGCAGCATTCCGCCGATGTGCTGCAGACCATCGCCTGGCGCGAGATCTTCGAGTGCATGGAGGAATGCGCCGATGCCTGCGAGCATGCGGGTGAATGCATCGCCACCGTCATCATGAAAAACACATAAGGCTGCTGACGCGCCTGCACCTTCCCGGATCGCGGAGGGTGCAGCTTTTTTATGCGGGAAAGGCGCGGATGGACGATTTTTTTTTCTTGACAGATCCTGTTTTTGATTGCACACTTGGGGAGGATGATCCGTCTGTACTGGTGAAGGGAGGGATGAGGTATGGCACAGCCGGCACACAAGCCGCCAAAGTCCGATCAGTGGCTGGAGCAGGCCATGGCGCAGTGGGAGGTACCCCTGCTGCGGACGTGCTATCTGCTCCTGCGGGATGCCGCATTGGCGGAGGATGCCGTGCAGGAGACCTTCCTCAAGGCCTGGCGCGCAAAGGGGGACTTCCGCCGGGAAGCGTCGGAAAAGACCTGGCTGATGCGCATCGCCGTCAACACCTGCCGGGATATGCAGCGGGGCGCGTGGTTCCGCCGCATCGACCGCCACGTGGATATGGCGGATCTGCCCGAGCCATCCGCCGATTTCGCCGAACCGGATGACACCCTGACCCGCGCCATCCTTTCCCTGCCTGATGCACTGCGGCGGGTGGTCACACTGCGCTACTACCAGGGGCTGACCGTCCAGGAAGTGGCCGATGTGCTCCGCATCCACCGCAGAACGGTCCACTACCGCTTGGAGAAGGCTGAACGCGCCCTCAGGGACGTGCTGGAGGATTGGTACCATGCTGAATGAAAAAGAAGTCCGACAGGCATTGGATCGCCGCCTTTCCGGCCTGGACGCCTCCGGGGAGCGCCGCATGCGCATCCGCCGGGCGGCCGATCAGGAAAGACGGGAGGCAAATCAAGTGAAAAGCAAGAAGAATATGATCGTGGTCATCGCATTGGCCGTGGTGATGCTGACCTCCGCCATTGCTGTGGCGGAAACCCTGAATCTCTTCGACTTCTTCGGCAAAAATGACGCGCGCTATGCCGTGCTTGCCCCTCAGGCGACGCTGGAATTCGCCGAGGCCGTGCTGGTGGAGCATCCACGCCTGGGTCATGTGGAGGCCAAGATCGACAGCGCCTACTTCGACGGGCTGACGCTGACGCTGGCTTACCGCATCAGTCAGGGCAGCTTTACGGAGCGTTACACCCCCACGGCAGATGAGCTGAAGCGCATGGGGCAGGAGGGTTCCGCGACCGTCATGGCCTGCAGCGATGAAAGCAGCCGTGCGGTCATCGCGGCTTACGAAGCCGCGGTCGAAGCGGATCAGCCGTATGGCTACCGGGCGTATTCCGTCTTTGCGGGAGACGCGACCATCACCGGCGACGGCATCGACATCGAGCCGGAATCTGCTCAATCGGATACGGCGGACGGCGCGTACTGCGAGATCGTGAACTACGCCGTGCCGCTGGCGCAGGCGCTCCGCGACCGCGATGCGCTCACCGTCAGCAAGGAGCT
>CAZIUA010000026.1:0-28869 GCA_964542315.1 uncultured Faecalibacterium sp.
ACCAGGAGGAGGCCATGTCCATCTCCGATATGATCGTCGTGATGAAGCTGGGCGTCGTGCAGCAGATCGGCAAGCCCCAGGAGGTCTATGACGATCCCGCGAACCTCTTCGTGGCCAACTTCCTGGGCACCCCGCCCATCAACGTCTTCTCCGGCCGTGTGCAGGGCGGCAAGCTCTTTATCGGCGAGGACTGCGTGATGGATGTCGCTGGTGTGGACGATCAGGAAGTGACCGTCGGCATCCGCCCCGAGGGCTTCATCCTGGACGACAATGGCCCGATGCACTGCGTCCCCACCAATGTGGAGGTCATGGGCCGCGATGTGAGCGTCGTGTCCAACAACCCCGCGTCCGTCAAGCCGCTGGTGCGCTCCATCATCAATGCGGACAACAACAACGTGGATGTGGCCTCCGGCAGCGTCCGCTATGCCCTCAAGCCGCACAAGGTCTTCCTCTTTAATAAGGAAACCGAAATGCGCATCTATCCTGGCGAGGTGAAGTGACATGGTTGACAGCAAGCATCAATGGAAGGCATGGCTGTACCTGGCGCCGGCGATCATCCTGCTGCTGGTGTTTACCGTATGGCCCATCATCAACACCGTCCGCATGTCCTTTCTGGAGGGCTATAGCGGCCTGAAGGCCGCCAACGGCGCGACCTTCAACATCGGCCTGGGCAACTTCACCAAGGTGCTGGAGTATAAGAAGTTCACCCAGACGCTGACCAACACGCTGCTCCTGTGCGTGCTGACGGTGCCGATCTCCACCATCCTGGCGCTGCTCATCGCTGTGGCGCTCAATTCCATCAAGCCCCTCCAGCGCACCCTGCAGACCATCTTCTTCCTGCCCTATGTGACCAACTCCATCGCCATCGGCATGGTGTTCGCCGCGATGTTCAACATCGTCGGCAGCTTCTACGGCACGGAGAATGAGCTGGTCGTCACCGCTGGCATCATCAACAATGTCATCGAGTTCTTCGGCGGCAAGCACATCAACTGGATCAACACCGGCTCTACCTACTGGGCGAACATGACGGTCATGGTTGTCTACATCGTGTGGAATGCCCTGCCCTTCAAAATCCTGGTGCTGCTGGGCGGCCTGCAGTCCATCAACAAGCAGTATTATGAGGCTGCGAAGGTGGACAGCACCCCCCGCTGGCGCGTCTTCAGCCGCATCACGGTGCCGCTGCTCTCCCCCATGCTGGCGTATGTGGTCATCACCGGCTTCATCGGCGGCTTCAAGGAGTACACCAGCATCGTCGGTATCTTCGGCGAAAAGATGGGCCCGCCCGATGCCCCCGGCCGCCTGAACACCATGGTCGGCTTCATCTATGACTCGCTGGAAAGCAACCGTCAGGGCCTGGCCAGCGCCGCCGCGCTGATCCTGTTCGGCATCATCCTCGTGGTGACGCTGATCAACATGCAGGTCTCCAAGAAACGCGTCCATTATTGAGAGGTGCAGTATGTCTGAGAATACGAATCAAATCATGCATGCCCAAGACATGCAGAAGGTATCCATGCTGCAGAAGGTCATGAAGGCGCTCATGCTGACGGTCACCTACCTGTTCCTGCTGGTCATGGCGCTGATCGTGCTTTTACCCTTCTACTGGATGCTGATCTCTTCCGTGAAGAGTCTGGCGGAATACCGCCTGTCCGTGCCGACCTTCTGGCCGACGCAGATCCACCTGTCCAACTATCTGGACGCCTTCACCACCGCCAGCCTTGGCACCCTGTTCATGAACACGATGTATGTGGGCCTTGTGTCCACCATCCTGTCGCTGATCATCACCATCCTGACCGCATTTGCCTTTGCCCGCTTGGAGTTCAAGGGCAAGAATGCGCTCTTCGCCGCGCTGCTGGCCACGATGATGATCCCCGGCGAGCTGTTCACCATCACCAACTACGCCACCGTCACCCAGCTGGGCTGGCTCAACACCTACACGGTGCTGATCGTGCCCTTCCTGGTCAGCGTGTTCTACATCTACCTCCTGCGGCAGAACTTCATGCAGATCCCCAATGAGCTGTATCTGGCCGCAAAGGTGGACGGCACCTCCGACTGGAAGTACCTGTGGAAGGTCATGGTGCCGCTGGCCATGCCCACGCTGATCTCCATCACCATCCTGAAGATGATGGGCGCGTGGAACTCCTACATCTGGCCGCGTCTGGTGGCCAACGACGAGGCGCACCGCATGATCACCAACGGTCTGCGCAACGCCTTCACCGAAACCTCCGGCGACGTGAACTATCCCGTGCAGATGGCTGCCGTCGCGCTGGTCAGCGCGCCCCTGTTCCTGGTCTTCGTTTTCCTGCGCAAGTACATCATGAGCGGTGTCAGCCGCAGCGGTATCAAGGGTTAAAAGGCATATCGCCTTTAACTATACGGTTCTCAAACGACAGAAAGGAAGGTAATCCATGATGAAGAAGTTCCTCTCCATCACCCTGGCGATTGCGATGCTCCTGACCTCCATGCTGGGTCTGACCACTGCTTCCGCCTCCGATTTCGACGCTGGCTATGACGGAAGCGATGTCACCATCCGTTTCTATCATACCATGGGATCCAACCTGACCACCGTGCTGGACGCCTACATCAAGGAGTTCAACGCCATCTATCCCAACATCCACATCGAGTACACCTCCGTCGGCGGCTATGACGACGTGCGTGACCAGATCACCACCGAGATCACCGTTGGCGCCCAGCCGAATGTCGCCTACTGCTATCAGGATCATGTGGCGCTGTACAACCTTGCTGGCGCTGTGCAGACCCTGGATGAGCTGATCGACAACCCCACCATCGGCCTGACTGCGGAGCAGAAGGCGGACTTCATCCCCGGCTACTACGCAGAGGGCTCGATGTTCGGCGACGGCAAGATGTACACGCTTCCCCTCTCGAAGTCCACTGAGGTGCTGTACTACAACAAGACCTTCTTCGACGCGAACAACATCCCCGTGCCCACCACCTGGGACGAGATGGAAGCTGTCTGCGCGCAGATCAAGGCCATCGACCCCAACTCCATCCCCCTGGGCTACGACTCCGAGAACAACTGGTTCATCACCATGTGTGAGCAGCTGCAGAGCCCCTACACCTCTGCCACCGATCCGCACTTCCTGTTTGACAACGACACCAACAAGGCCTTCGTGAAGCGCTTCAACGAGTGGTACAAGAAGGGCTACCTGACCACCCAGTCCCTCTACGGCGCGTACACCTCCGGCCTGTTCACCTCCACCGACACCGTGAAGTCCTACATGTCCATCGGCTCCTCCGCTGGTGCGACCCATCAGCGTCCCACCAAGGGCGCGGACGGCAACTACCCCTTCGAGGTCGGCATTGCCACCATTCCCCAGGCTGATGTGAACAACAAGAAGGTCATCTCCCAGGGCCCCTCCCTGTGCATCTTCAAGAAGAGCAACCCCCAGGAGGTCATCGCGTCCTGGCTGTTCGTGAAGTTCCTGACCACCAATGTTGATTTCCAGGCTGAGTTCTCCATCGCGTCCGGCTATGTGCCCGTGCTCAAGAGCGTTGAGGAGCATCCCGCCTATGCTGAGCAGCTGGCCAACGCTGACGGCTATGACTACGTGTCCATGCTGTCCGCCAAGGTCTGCCTGGAGCAGTCCGATGCCTACTACACCTCCCCCGCTTTCAACGGCTCCTCCGAGGCGCGCGACCAGGTCGGCAACATCATCACTTCCGCCCTGCCCGCCGCTAACATCGACGCTGTGATCGACGACATCTTCCAGGATGCCATCGACGAGTGCGAGTTCGCCATCTGGTAAGCAAAGGCATGTCTATGCTGAAGAAACTTTTTTGCCTTCTGGTCTGTCTCCTGCTCTGCGCGGCGCTCCCCTTCGCTGCACAGGCGGAGCAGCCTGAGCTGGTCGATTACGTCAGCCAGCTGACCTTCAACCGCAATTCTGAAACGGTCAAGACGGAAGCGACCGTCAAGACCTATGTCGATGGCGACACGGTGCATTTTCACGTGGATGAATCGATCTGCAACACCGGCGTGCTCAAGGCGCGCTTCCTGGCGATCAACACCCCCGAATGCACCGGCAAGATCGAAGAGTACGGCAAAAAGGCAGCCGCCTTCACCAAGGAGAAGCTCATGGCGGCGGAATCCATCATCCTGGAGTCCGATGACGGACACTGGAACCTGGATTCCACCGGCGGACGCTACCTCGTCTGGGTCTGGTATAAGCTGCCCGGCGAAACCGCCTATCGCAACCTGAACCTGGAGATCCTGCAAAACGGTCTGGCCATCGCCAGCTCCACAGCGAATAACCGCTACGGCGATATTTGCATGAAGGCGCTCAATCAGGCGCGCACTGCCAAGCTGAATGTGTATTCCGGCCAGCAGGATCCGGACTTCTACTACGGCGCCGCGGTCGAACTGACGCTGAAGGAGCTGCGCACCCATCTGGAGAGCTACAACGGCATCCAGGTGGCGTTCAACGGCATTGTCTCCCTCAACAGCGGCAGCAGCGTCTATGTGGAAGCCTTTGATGAGGAGACCGGCCTGTACTACGGCATGTCCGTGTACTATGGCTACGGCCTTTCCGGCGCTGGTCTGGCGATCCTCACCCCCGGCAACGAGGTGCGCATCGTCGGCACGGTGCAGTACTACGCCGCCGGTGATACCTGGCAGGTTTCCGGGCTGAGCTATCGGCCCATCCGCCCCAAGGATCCCAGCAACATTCAGAAGCTCTCCGAGGGCCACTCCCCTGCCTGGGGGCCCACCACGGCCGAAACCTTCGTCAGCCAGGTCGCCCTCCCCATGGAGGACGGCACGCAGACCTTCGACTACGCCGCGTTGACCCAGAGCACCACCCTGAGCATGGATGGCCTCTACGTCACCAGTGCCTACACCACCATGGATGAGACGTCCTCCTCCTACGGGGCGATGACGCTCAACTGCCGTAGCGGCAACGAGACGATCTTCGTTCGCACCGCGCCGCTCTATGATGGAAACGGGCAGGCTGTGACGGAAGATCTGTTCATCGGGAAGACCATCGACGTCAAGGGCGTGGTCGATTCCTACGAGGGACAGTATCAGATCAAGGTCTTCACGCTGAACAACATCACCATTCACGACTAAACGACAGATAAAGGAGCATCACCATGAAAAAGCTGATCGCTTTTGTCGCGGCGCTGGCGCTGTGCCTCACCGCGGTCGCGGGTCTGGCTGAGAATGCCAATCCCGCCCTGACCTCCGCTGCTTCCTACGTTTATGCGCTGTATAAGAACCCGTCCCGCAACGATATCAAATCCACCCCCGCTGATTTCGATGTCGTTGGCATCGTGCCCGTGAACGGCGTGGACTATGTTGTGGAATGGACCGCTGACTCCGACACCATCAAGATCACCGTGAACGAGGATAAGTCCGTGCACATCGACGTGGACGAGACTGCCTCTTCCGAGCTGATCTACACCCTGACCTTCACCGTGAAGGACGAGAACGGCAATGCTGTCTCCAAGTCCGTGCAGCGCAAGGTCCCCGCTTCCCTGACCGGCATGTCCTACGCCCAGATCGTTGACTATGCCTACACCCTGCTCGATGGCGAGAAGACCCCCAAGGCCTATCGCATCTACGGCACCGTGACCAACATCCCCTCTGAGTGGAGCGACAAGTACAACAACATCACCGTTGACATGGTCGTGGCGGGCAAGGAAGACATGCCCATCCAGGCCTACCGTCTGACCGGTGAGGGCGCCCAGAACCTGAAGGTCGGCGATCAGATCACCGTTGAGGGCTATCTGACCCGCTATAAGGACACCTTCGAGTTCGCGTCCGGCTGCACCCTGATCGGCTACGGCGAGATCGTCAGCCAGCAGCCCATCCTGGACGCCGCCTACCAGCTGCTCGACGGCGAGAAGATGACCACCGCCACCGCGCTGAAGGGCACCATCGTGAAGATCCCCTCCGTCTGGAGCGATGAGTACGGCAACATCACCGTTGACATCGTCGTGGACGGCAAGGAAGACATGCCCATCGAGTGCTACCGCCTGACCGGCGAGGGCGCGAAGGATCTGCAGATCGGCGACGAGATCGCTGTGTGCGGCACCATCAAGAACTACAAGGGCACGGTCGAGTTCGACAAGGGCTGCGTGCTGATCCCCGTTGGCACCGAGAATGACGTCCGCACCGCCATCAGCGCCTACACCCTGCTGGACGGCGAGGCGAAGAACGCTCCCTGCACCCTGACCGGCGTGATCGCCACCATCGACACCGCTTACAGCGCTGAGTACGGCAACATCACCGTGACCATCGTCATGGGCGGTGTGGAAGAGTACAAGGTGCAGTGCTACCGCCTGACCGGCGAAGGCGCCGCTGACCTGCAGGTGGGCGACACCATCACCGTGACCGGCACCATCAAGAATTACAAGGGCACCATCGAGTTCGACAAGGGCTGCACCCTGGACGCTGTGGTGAAGGCCAACTAATTCTCCCCTATCGCATGAAAAGAGGAGCCGCATCCATCACTTGACGGATGCGGCTCCTTTTCTGTTGCCTTTATTTGCGCAGCGCGTTGAGCGTCTGCCAGTCGGTGCGGTCGATGGTCAAGGGCGTGAGGGAGATGTTGCGCAGGCGCAGCACGCAATCCGTGTCCAGATCATCATGGATGGACGGCGTGAAGATATCCTTGCCGATGGGGCGGTACATGTCGTTCGCCTCGGGAGCGAAATCATCCGAATAGTAGGGGCCGCCCTGGCGGGTCAGGCAGATCTTGCCCGTGGTGTCCTTCGGGATGTTCACATTCCAGAGCCTGCAATGCTCGTATCCGCCATGCGCGCAGATGTACTCCCAGACGCTGTCCAGATACGGGATCGCCGCCTCGAAATTATCCGGGTCGGTGGAGAGCGCCATGGCATTCATGCCCAGGGCCACGCCCTCCATCGCGGCGCTGACCGTGCCGGAATACATGACATCCTGGCCGATATTCAGCCCGCGATTCATGCCGGAGATGACCAGGTCGAACTTCTCATGCCGGCCCAGCACCGCAAAGCGGATGCAGTCCGCCGGTGTGGAATCCACCGCGTAGGCGATCACCGCGCCGGGGACCTCCGCAGGCTTGGCCTCGAAGGGCTTGTGGATCTCCACCGCGTGGGATTTCGCGCTCTGCTCCACCTTCGGGGCATACACGCACACTTCCCCCAGCCTGGATGCCCATTCCACCACGCGGCGCAGGCCCTCGCTCTGGATGCCATCGTCATTGGTGATGCAAATTCTCATAGCCATCCGTCGTTGTTCTCCTTGTACTCCTTGATGTGCGCGTCTGCGTCACGCAGCAGCGCCTGCATTTCTTCCTGCGAATAGACCGTCGCGCCGCTGGCGCAGGCATGTCCGCCGCCATGGTAGCATTCCGCGATCTGGTTGATGGTGGCAAAGCGGCTGCGCAGACGCACGCGGATGGCGCCGTCCTCGTCGCCGGTCTCGATGAAGGCGATCCAGCACAGGCAGCCGCGGATGCCGCTCAGGCTGCTGATGGCGGCGCTGGCGCCCTCCATGCTCAGGCCGAATTTCTCCTGCATGGCCTTGTCTACCAGGAGCCACGCCACGCCGTTCTCGGTCACGGACATGTGCTCATAGATATAGGCAGTGAACTTGAGGCTGTCGAAGTCCTTGAGGTAGAGGTTGGCATAGAGCCACTGGATATCCACGCCCGCATCGAGCATCAGACCGGCCATGCGCATGGCATCGCCCGTGACGCCTTCATACATGAAGCGGCCGGAATCCGTCACCATGCCGGTATAGATGCAGGTCGCGGCCCACTGGGTCAGGGTCAGCTCATCGCGGAAGGTGTTGTAGAAGTCCGCGATCATTTCGCACGCGGAAGAACGGCCATCCTCCACCCAGCTGATATCGCCGAAGGGCGTGCGGTCGATGTGGTGGTCGATCTTGACGATCTCCTTGCACAGGGCGAATTTCTGGTTGGAGATGCGCGCCGTATCCGCCACATCCACCACGATCGCCAGCGCAGGGGCGTAGAATTCGTCTGCCACAGCCTCGTCATCCGCGCCCAGGAAGCTCAGATAATCGGAATGCTCATCGTCGATGATGCGCACATCCTTCTCCGGATAGGACGCACGGAGGATCTCCTTCAGGCCCTTGGTGGCGCCGACGCAATCGCCGTCCACACGCTTGTGGCGGAAGATCAGGATGCGGTCATATGCATTGATTTTTTGCAGGATCTCCTGCTTGATCACCGTATTCATTCGGCTTCCTCCATCATCTTGTCCAGGTCAGCGAGCATGGCCATGGCTTCCGCGCGGTCATGGACGGTCGCGCCGCTGGCCTTGGCATGTCCGCCGCCGCCGTATTTCACCGCGATGGGGTTGATATTGAACCGGCTGGAGCGCAATTCACACAGCACGCCGTTCTCCGTTTCGGTAAAGTTGACCCAGATATCCACGCCCTTGATGTCCGCCATGGTGCTGACCATGCCGCGGCTGATGCCGAAGGTGTCGGTGGGATACTGCGCCAGCTCCTCGCGGGTGGTGTAGATATACGCCACGTTGCGCGCGGTGAACTGGATCTTCAGCACGAACTGAGACCGGAGCTTCATCTGCTCAAAGTCGCTGGCATAGAGCTCACGGTAGAGCTCATTAGTGTCGATGGGATGCTGCATGAGGAACGCAGCAGAGCGGAAGGTGCGCGCGCTGACCGAATCAAAGCGGAAGCGGCCGGAATCCGTCACCATGCCGGTATACAGCGCCGTCGCGGCCTCCGCAGGCAGCGTCAGCCCCATGGTCTGGCAGAAGTCCGCGATCAGTCCGCAGCAGCTTTCGCAGCCCGTATCGACCACTTCCACCTCGGCGATCTTCTCGCAGAAGATGTGGTGATCCATCCGCAGGGTCATCGCGGCGCGGACATACCGCTCATCGCTGATGAGCTTGCGCGCAGAGGTATCCAGAATGATGGCCAGGGCGCCATCGTACACACTGTCAGGGATTTCATCCATGGTCGAATCCGCCATGAAGGCATACCGGCCTGCGGCATCGCCCACGGCATAGACCTTCTTGTCAGGGTAATTCGCCTCAATGATCTTTTTCAGGCCGATCTGGCTGCCCATGGCATCCCCATCCGGGTTCGAGTGCCGGTGGATCACGATCACGGGGTAGTCAGCAATGACCTTCAGGGCTTGTTCAAACATCTTGCCACCTCATCCTTCAGATTCACAACGACCATTATATCAGATTTTCGGGCGTCTGACAACCGTCCGCCGGTATCTTCCACCGCCACAGATGCAGCAGAAAGACAAAGAAATCAAAAAAAATTTCATCCTGCCCCTTTCCAAATCGCTCAGTTGGTATTATAATATTGAAGTAAATGGACATCGGCAAAAGCCGGATTCGTTTGCATATGTCGCTGCTATAAGCAGATTGGAGTGTTTCATAATGAGCCGTATGCTTGGTACTGTTTCAATGGGTGTGCGCGCGCCGATCATCCGCGAGGGTGACGACCTGGCCCAGATCGTCACCACCTGTGTCGCCGACGCGATCAAGACCGGTGAGATCACCGTGCGTGACCGTGACGTGATCTGCATGACGGAAGCCATCGTCGCCCGTGCGCAGGGCAACTACGCCACGGTGGATAATATCGCTGACGATGTCCGCGCCAAGCTGGGCGGTGAGACGGTGGGCGTCATCTTCCCCATCCTCAGCCGCAACCGTTTTGCCATCTGCCTGCGCGGTATCGCCAAGGGCTGCAAGAAGGTCGTGCTGATGCTCTCCTACCCCGCGGACGAGGTGGGCAATCACCTCATCGACTGGGACGTGATGGACAAGCATGGCGTCGATCCCTACCGCGATGTGCTCAGCGAGAGCCAGTATCGCGAATATTTCGGCTATGTCAAGCATCCCTTCACGGGCGTGGACTATGTGGAATATTACTCCAACCTGATCCGTGAAATGGGCGCTGAGGTCGAGGTCGTGTTTGCGAACGATCCACGCGCGATCCTGTCCTACACCAAGAATGTCCTGACCTGTGACATCCACTCCCGTGTGCGTACCAAGCGCCTGCTCAAGGCCGCCGGTGCCGAGCGCGTCTTCGGTCTGGACGAGATCATGACCGAGTCCGTGGACGGCAGCGGCTACAACGCCCGCTACGGCCTGCTGGGCTCCAACAAGGCCACCGAGAACACCGTCAAGCTCTTCCCCCGTGACTGCCAGAGCCTCGTGGAGGACATCCAGCAGCGCATGCTGGACATGACCGGCAAGCATGTGGAAGTGATGGTTTATGGCGACGGCGCGTTCAAGGATCCCGTCGGCAAGATCTGGGAGCTGGCTGACCCGGTCGTATCCCCTGCGTACACCATCGGTCTGGAAGGCACGCCCAACGAGCTGAAGCTGAAGTACCTGGCGGACAATGACTTCGCCAACCTCTCCGGCAAGGCGCTGCAGGATGCCATCAAGGCCAAGATCAGCGCCAAGGACGGCTCCTCCCTCGTCGGCCAGATGGCGGCTCAGGGCACCACGCCGCGCCGCATCACCGACCTGATCGGCTCCCTGTGCGACCTGACCTCCGGTTCCGGTGACAAGGGCACGCCAATCGTGTACATTCAGGGTTATTTCGATAACTACACCGCTGAATAATTTCGATCAGCATAAAGACAGCCCGGACGAAAATGTTCGGGCTGTTTTTTGATTTGAAAGAAGGATTTTCGCAGAAAGATCCGCCCTGGCCGGATGTCGGATCTATTTGCATTCCTGCATTGTCAGTGCTGTATTTTCCCGCCCGCGATGGTCAGCACATGGGTCGAATCGCCCGCCAGGGGATCCCCGTCATAGAGGAGCAGATCTGCCGCCGCACCGGGACGGAGCTGCCCTGCGTCAGGAAGCGTCAGGAGGCGCGCTGGGGCGCTCGTGATGGCTGCAAGCGCAGATCCCAAGTCCATGCCGGAACGCCTGCAAAGGCCCGCACAGCCCCGCAGATCGCATGTGCTATCCGCCGATGTAATGGCCACGAGCACACCGAGGGCGACCAGGTGGGCAGCCAGCGTGCTGGACGCTGCATCCGCCGCAGAAACCACCGCCATCGCCGCGCATTTCGACATGGCGATGGCTTCCGCCAATTCGCCGCAAGCTTTGAGCCCGGCCAGCAGCGTCTTCACGCCAGTGCTGTGGACGAGCCCCAGTACGCGGCGGCAGGCCTGTGCGCCGTTGACCCAGCATACGGGCTGAAAACCGGCATGCGCCAGCTCCAGCATGCGCTCATGCAGATGCGCATCCGTGTGGTGTTCCGGCTGGAGGACGTACAAGCGGCTATCCGCTGCGCCCTGCGGCCTCCAGAGCCGGCAGGGGCCTTCCGCGTCAGGCCAGACAAGCCCGGCCGTCACACCCTCAGGGAGGGGCAGATGCGCATGCATGTCTATCATGCCCGGCATGAGGGTCAGGCCAGACGCGTCCAGGCGGCAGACAGGCCGATCCGTCGCGAGGGTGATGCTTTCCGCGACCTCCGCGATACGCCCCATGCGGATGAGCACATCCGCCGCCACCCCTGAAGGCATGCAGCGCCCGCCTGTGATCAGCATCGTCATGGCGCCCCCTCACAGGAGAATGCAGATCATGCCGCCGTCGCCCTCGTTGATCATGCGCGTCAGGGTCTGCTGTACCTTCTCCTGCGCATCGGCGGGCATGCGCATCAGCTTGTTGCTCAGGCCCTCGCGCACCATGGTGTCCAGCGACTTGCCAAAAAAGCTGGTCTCCCAGACCTTCTGCGGATCGGTGGCGAATTCGTCCGTCAGCTGGCGCACCAGGTCGGCGGACTGCTCCTCCGTGCCGACAACGGGCGTCACCTCGGTCTCGATGTCCACACGAATGAGGTGAAGCGAGGGCGCGTTCGCCTTGAGCTTCACGCCGAACAGGCTGCCCTGGCGGACGATCTCCGGCTCCTGCAAGGTCAATTCGGTCATCGCGGGCGACACCACGCCATAGCCGGTGCTGCGGACGGACGCCAGCGCATCCGCAACGCGATCGTACTCCGCCTTGGCGCTGACCAGTTCCTTCATCAGGCTCAGCAGGTGCGCATCGCCGCGGATCTCGGTGCCGCATTCCTCCCCAAGCACGCGGTTGAACAGGCCGTCCCGCATGGGCAGGCTGAATTCCATCCGGCCTTCGCCGGGTTCCGTCTTGTCCAGACGGACGGGTTCGGCGTATTCCGACTGAGCGAAGGCGGCATCGAACACATCACTTTCGCGCATGACGCGGTGTTCATGGCCGCTTTGGCGGACGCCGTCCAGCACATGCTGCACCAGCCAGTGATCCGTGTCCAGCGCGGCCAGCCACGCCGGGACGTTCAGCCGCGCCTCGCGCAGGGGGAATTCCAGCAGGACGGATTCCAGCACGCGCTGGATGTCCGCCTCCTGCATCTCCTTGACATTGAGCAGCATGACCGGCACGGCATAGCGATCCTCGAGCGTATCGCGGAGGGTCAGGGTATCGGCACTGCGCGGCGTGGCGGAATTCAGCACCACCACGAAGGGCTTCCCCAGCGCCTTGAGCTCGCTGATGACGCGCTCCTCCGCATCGACATAGGCACTGCGCGGCAAATCGGCGATGCTGCCGTCCGTCGTGACGACCAGACCGATGGTGGCATGATCCGCGATGACCTTGCGCGTGCCGACCTCGGCGGCCTGGTCAAAGGGGATGTCATGCTCGAACCACGGCGTATGCACCATGCGCGTGCCGTCCTCATCAGAGACGCCCAGCGCCCCGCGGACGAGATAGCCGACGCTGTCCACCATGCGGATGCGCACCGGTGTATTCTCCCCCAACGACACGGTCACGGCCTCGCCGGGGACGAATTTGGGCTGGGTGGTCATGATCGTCCGGCCGGAACCGGACTGGGGCAGCTCATCGGCGATGCGGCTCTTTTTGGGGCTGTCGGCGAGTTTCGGCAGGACGAGCTGCTCCATAAATCGGGCGATGAAGGTGCTCTTGCCCGTGCGGACGGGGCCGACCACACCGATGTAGACATCCCCATCCGTTCGCTCGGCGATATCACGGTAGAGGCTGAATTCGCGCGTTTGCTCCATTTCGATCCCTCCATTGGTCAGCAGTTTCATGTCTGTCCCATGGATATGGCGGAGCGGCTTTTTTTATGCAACAAAAAAGCGAGAGAGCCGAAACTCTCTCGCTGATGCAGCTGTACCAAAGGCAGCAATGCGTCGATCCTGAAAAGAATTACACGCGCTTGACTTCCTTGATCTTGGCAGCCTTGCCCTGCAGAGAACGCAGGTAATACAGCTTGGCGCGGCGCACCTTACCATGACGGATCACGGTGATGCTGCCCAGACGGGGGCTGTGGACGGGGAAAGTACGCTCCACACCGATGCCGTAGGAAACGCGGCGAACGGTGAAGGTCTCGCGGATACCGCCGTTGCGCTTGGCAATGACAACACCCTCGAAAGCCTGAAGACGCTCGTTCTTGCCCTCAACAACCTTGACCTGAACGCGCACGGTATCGCCGATCGCGATGGCGGGCACGTCCTTGCGCAGCTGCTTAGCTTCAATAGAACGGATGATTTCGCTCATGTTGGGTTCCTCCTTCCATCATAGACGTTCTTATCCGGGTCTGCATGAGGTCAGACGCTCGGAAAGCGGACCGTCCGTATGCACGCCTGTTATTATAGCACAGGTGTACCTGAAATTGCAAGAGTTTCTGCAAACTTTTTTTGCAGAAATTCAGGACAAAATTTGCGGAAGACGCTTCACGCTCGTCCGCAGCGCCTGGATGGTCTTCGTCTCCAGGACGATGCGCGCTTGTACGCCTTTCGCCCAGGAAAAACGCTCCCGCAGGTCGATCTCGCCATCCCCCAGCGCCAGATGATCCTTCCGGCCCAGCGCGTCATGCCCGTGCATGTGGATCAGCCGATCCGTATGTTGGCGGTAGAAGGGCTCGTCCGCATTGCCGGTGCCATGGCAGTGGCCGATGTCCAGCGTCAGGCCGAACACGGGCGATTCCAGCAGGAATTCAATGGCGCGGCGCTCATGGGGCTGCCAGCCGCTGGTGTTTTCAATGCCGATGCGGACACCAGTATCCGCCAGCGTTTCCTCGCACATGGCGCGGAATTCCGCCAATCCCTGCTGCAGTTCCTCCTCGTATTCCGCATACATGAACGCCTTGCGCTCAGGCAGCGTCACATACACGCCGCGCGGGAAATGCATGTTCACCGTGGGCATTTGCAGCGCCGCAGCAAGGCTCAGCACCCGCCGGGCGGAATTCATCCACGCCTGGCGTACCGCCGAATTGAAGGAGAACGGGTCGCATTCTTCCTCCATGTGGAAGGTGAAATACACGCCGTACTTTCCCATCAGGCGGTGCAGGAACGCCGGATCGAGGCTCTCAGGTAGACACGGCGGGAAATTCGCATTCAGCTCCACAAAGGACAGGCCAAGCTCCCTGGCCAGCGCACAGCACTCCTCAATGGACTTGACCTCCAGCAGGTAGGGCATTCCGAAGTCCATTTTGTCAATCCTCCCGATAGGCGATGTCGTCCCGCAGGCGGTAGAGCGTCGCGCCGCGGCCCTTCAGGCAGAAGGTGGATGCCCACCATTCCACCGACTTCACCTCGTCGAACTGCACCAACCCATAGCGGATGCCATTCTTCTTGCCGCCGCGCATGTTGGAGTCCATCCAGTGAATCTCATCCGTTTCCGCGTCGTAGCCGAGCATGATGGCGCTGTGCGCGCCGGTGCCGTATTCGTACTTCGCGCTCATCTGGAAGTAATCGCCGCGCTGCGCCTGACGCATGAACTCCTTGGCCAGCTCGAGGTTCTCCTCTTTGCTGAGCTTGCTGTTATAGCGGAAGGAAGCCGCCTCGTAGAAGGGATTGCCGTCCTTCGCAGCGACTTCCTGCCATGCAATGCCGTAATAATAGGGCTTACAGTCGTCGCTGGGGAGGTTGTTGGGGATCTTGAGCTGCACATCGGGGTATTCCGCCATGCAGAAATCATCGCGATTCTCGCGGAAGAGATGCACGGTGAAGTTCTTGCAGACGTAGATGTCCCCCTTGTAATGGGCGCGCTGGGATCTGCCATCCGCCTGGATATAGAGCTGCTCGCCCAGGGCGACGATGCGGTTGATGAAATCCTCGCGGGCGGTCATGGTCTCCTCCTCCGCAGGCGTCTCTTCCTCGTCCGGCCCTGCGGACGTTTCCGCCTCGATGGCCTGCTGATCGTCCATATCGATCACGTCCCAGATGGACCAGTCCGCTTCTTCCTCCGCCAGCGCCGCGCCGGTACACAAGAGGATCAGCAGCAGAATGAAAAACCGCTTCACCGTCATTTCCTCGCCTTCATTGTTCTGTCCATCCCATTTTACACGGTTGAACGCCGCCATGCAAGATACATGGGCAAAATTTACGCCTTTGCAACAAAAAGCCGCCAGAGTATTCCAGCGGCCATGGGATCATTTTTCACGCAGGGTCACAGGCGAACCCTCCAGGTACTTCTGGATATTGCGATACGCCTTCTCCATATACCCGGCCTGATCATCGCTCATGCCATCGGGCGGAAGCTGATCGCTGACGGCGATGCGGTAGTTATACTTGCCGTCCTGCTTATAGCGCCAGATGTAGGTGGGCGTATAGCAGACCTTTTCGAAGCTCAGGACGCCGCCCTCGCAGGAGATCTGCAGCTGGAGCAGCATGCCCGCCACATTGCCGTCCTTGCGGCTCTCATTGATGAGGCTGCCCAGGTTCCACGCGCACAGGGTGTGGCGGATCGTGCCGTCCGCGTCCTTCGCGGTCAGCCAGGTGACCGGCTGCACCACGCGTGTTCCCGCGCCGACGATGACATCCGCACCGGCGTCGGCGATCTGCTGCGCCAGCTCTTTCTGAGCGGCCGTCGGCTTTGACGCGCTGAGCTTGCCCCAGTTGAGCGACACGATGATCACATCCGCGCCCTTGGCCCGGGCATTGCGAATATCGGCCAGCATGGCATCCGCGCGGCCATCCTCCTGCGCCAGCGGCACAGCATAGGCAGCACGTTCGCTGGCGATGGTCTTCTTGCCGGTAGCGCTCAGCGCATCCGTATAATGCAGGAAGGCAACCTTCACGCCGTCCACAGTGAACATGCGGAGGGCATCGGCATCGTCCTGGGAGGTATAGGCTCCCACTACGGTGAGCTTGCGCGCCTGTGCGGCCTCGATAGTGGCCCGGAGGCCGTCGCTGCCCTGGTCATAGGCATTGGCATGCCCCAGCGCCACGATGTCCACACCGGCATCCGCCAGCATGTCCATCACGACCGAGGGCGCATTGACCGCCGAGACCTTCCTGGCATCATTGGTAATGTTCTCCAGCGTAACCAGTGTCAGGTCGGACTGCATCTCGTCCCGCAGGAGCATCATGATCTCCGTGAAGTCATACTTTTTCGATTCGCTGTAATACGCGGACTGGCGGATGGCCTCATCGATGTTGATGGTGCCGCCGATGGTCAGCGTGAGCGTGCCCACGGGGACGGGGGTGGGCGTCGGCACGGGGGTCGCCGTCGGCACAGGGGTGATCTGCACATTCAGCGCCGGATCCGGCACAGGGGTCGCATCGCTGATGGGGATATCGCTCTTCACCAGCGCAGGCACCGAATCGCCCAGCATCAGTGCGGACACATCGCCGCGGACATCCACGCGGAAGTCCGTTGTGCCAAGCAGACGCGGCAGGATCGCCGCGGACATGCCCAGCACGGTCACCGTGACGGCCAGCATGAAGATCGTACCGAAGGATACGCCTCTCTTCGGGTCAGTCATGGCGCATCCCCCTCTCTCCCGGCCAGCGCGTCATATGCAGGCTCATTCGTGATCGTGTCCCTCATGGTCTTCTTCGATGAGCAGCGATTCATCCACAGCGATGATGTTGCCGTCCTCGTCCAGCTCGATCAGGCCCATCGCCACCAGATCCTCCAGGGTCAGGGTGTAGCTGCTGTTATCCTGGAACAGGGACGGGAACATGGTCAGCAGCGACGTGACGACCAGCGCAATCACCAGCGCCATGCACACGATGCGGACGATCAGCTTTTTTCTTTCTTCCTTCTTGTTCTTCTTGACAGATACCTTCGTCATGGGTGAACGACCTCCAGCTTATTCTTATTCTTCGTCGGACGCACCATCGGGCGCCTCCTTTTTCCACACGCGCACCTGGGTGACGCGCCGTTTGTCCATCTGGGTGACCAGGCCGCGGATATCATCCGTTTCGAACGCCGCACCCACAAAGGGGATGATGCCCAGTACCTCCGCCGCGAAACCGCCGACGGTCTCGGCGTTGTAGACATCCTCCGCACCCAGCTGATCCAGCAGTTCGCTGAGCTGCATACCGCCATCCACCAGGTAGGAGCCATCCTCCATGACGACGTTTTCCTGTTCCACATCGTCATGCTCGTCGTAAATCTCGCCCACCAGCTCTTCCAGCACGTCCTCCATAGTGACGATGCCTTCCGTGCCGCCGAACTCATCCAGGACGATGATCAGGTGGGTCTTCTGCCCCTGGAAGAGCTTGAGCAGCTTGGAGAGCTTCAGCGTATTGGGCGCATAGACCGGCGGCTTCATGATCCGGGTGATGTCATTGCAGCCCTGATGCTGCATGAGGTAGAAATCCTTCTCGTTGAGGATGCCCACGACATGATCCATGTCCTCATGGAACACGGGCACACGGGAATAGCCGCTGGCACGGAAAACCTCAGCGGCCTCCTCCATGGTGGCGGTGTCCTCGATGGACGTAACATCCACACGGGGCGTCAGGATGGACTGCACATCGCGGTCATCGTTGAACTCGATGGCAGAGCGGATCAACTCACCCTCGTGATGCTCCATATCGCCGTCGGATTCCGCCTCGTCCACCATGGTCATCAGCTCTTCCTCGATGAAGGATTCGCCGCTGTCGGTATTGAACATCTTCGTCAGCAGCTTCTTCAGCGCGGAGAAGCAGAACGCTGCAGGCGTGAACACCGTGCACAGTGCCTTCAGGATGGGCGCGAAGGTCATGGCGATGTTTTCAGGGGATTCCTTGGCCACCGCCTTGGGGGATACCTCGCCGAAGATCAGGATGACGATGGTCATCACCACCGTGGAGACCGTGGTGGCCAGATTCGCCTGATTGTTCAGCAGCACAAGAAACAGGCTCGTCGCCAGGGACGAAGCCGCAATGTTCACGATATTATTGCCAATGAGGATCGTGGTGATCAGCCGGTCATAATCCTCCGCGAGGGCGAGGGCGGCCTTGGCGCGCTTGTTGCCGTTCTGGGTCATGGTTTTGAGCTTGACCCGGTTGGCGGAGGTGAATGCGGTCTCAGATGCGGAGAAGAAAGCAGAGAGCGCCACGCACACGAAGAGAATGGCGATCATAATCCATAAATCGGGCGTCATGGATAAAAAGCAGTCCTTTCATTGGTCGAAGCCTGCGGACGGCAGCAGACGGCCATCGCAGGCAAAGGACTACAAGGGGGCTGATCCACGAAGCCGTCACTCCTTCCGCATACTTAAAATGATACAGCATGGATTATATCATGAACGATGAAAAAAAGCAATGCAAAACCCGCCTGATTTGCGCCGGGCGGCACATTTTACAGGCGGGCAACAGATTTACCAGGGGGCTTTGCGTCCATTGAGGCCGGCCAGGATTCCGCTTGCGAAGGCGAACATCAGGTTGAAGCCGCCACAGTCGCCGTCCACATCCAGCATTTCGCCTGCGGCATGCAGACCGGGATGCAAGCGGGATGCAAGCGTATCCGCGGTGAATTCCGCCGGATCCGCGCCGCCTGCCGCGACCTGTGCGCTGTCGAAACCCTTCACGCCGCGAACCGTCAGCGTGCAATCCGCCGCAGCTGCCGTCAGACGATCCAGCAAGACCGGCGGAATGTCCGCACAGGTATGTTTCCGATCCAGGCCAGCCGCATGCAGGAGCGCCTGTGCCAGCTTCGGCACACAAAGCCCCGTCAGCAGCTGGGAGACTTCCCTACCCGCCCAGGATTCACGGCGGCGGAGCAATTCCGCGCGGAACTCCGCCGGTGTATCGAAGCCCATGGCCTTCGTCAGGTCGATATGGAGCAGATCGTCCGGCTGGACAAAGCGGGCGCACTGCATGACGCAAACGCCCGTCACGCCGTAATCCGCAAAGAGCAGCTCGCCGTTCTCATCATGCTGGAGGGCGCCATGACGCGTCACAGCAACATGCGTGCGGACGCGGATGCCGCTCAGCCCCTTGATGGGTGCGGTATCGGTGATGATCTGCGTCAAGGCAGGATGTGCCGCCGTCACGCGATGCCCCAGTGCAGCCATCATCGGCCAGATGCTGCCGTCGCTGCCGAGCTTGGGCTGGGCACAGCCGCCGCCAGCCGCGATGACGCGATCCGCCTTCCACTTCTGCGCCCCCGCCATGACTGTCCAGCCATGGCGCGCACGGAAGATCCCCGTGACCTGCACGCCAGTAACGATCTCCACATGCAGGGCATCCATGGCGAAGCGCAGGGCGTCCAGCACCGTGGAAGCCATGCCGCTGATGGGATAAACGCGTCCGCCGTCCTCCTGGCGCATGCGCAGGCCAAGGTGTTGCCAGAAGCGCTCCTGCTCCGCCACGCCGCAATTCGCCAGCACGGCCTGGGCAAATTCGCTTCCGCCGGGATAGCGCGGCGCACCCATGTTCATCAGGTTGCAGCGGCCATTGCCCGTGGCCAAGAGCTTGCGTCCCACGCGATCCATGCGCTCCAGCAGGGTGACACTGTCGCCGCAGGAAGCCGCCGCGATGGCCGCCGCCATGCCCGCTGCGCCGCCGCCGATGATGATAACACTGGACATATGCTTTCCTCCGCATGATTTCTCCTGGCTATGATAGCATTTTGGCGCTTATTTTGCAACCGTCCAGCGCTTGCGCCGGGTGAAATAAAAGACCGCACAGCCTGTGATCTCCATCACATAGATGAGGACGAACACGGTATTCATCAGGTTGCCGCGGTTGTTTGCGGCCCAATACGCCTGATTGGTGATGACGCGGATGGGCAGGAGCGAGCCGTCCTTCTCCTGGTACTGAATGTGGTGGACCGCCCAGTTGCGCTGGACATATTCAACGGCGACCGTGCCGTCCTTGAGGCGGAGCGTGTGCTTGAACGCCTCGGGGTCGGCGGACACCTCGCCATCCTCCCCGATCGCATAAACAGCATTGCTGTAGTGGGCCTCTCCCCAGGGCTGCTCCATGTAGGCGATAAAACTGTCATAAGCCTCAAAGACGATGGCCTCTGCGGTGTTTTCCGGCGAAAAGGCGATGCTGCAGACGAGTTGCGTCACGCCCGTCACCATCATGAGAATCCCTGCACACAGGCAGGCCTTGCGCATCATGCGGACATTTTCGCGGTAGTTCGCCGCGCCCTGTTCAGAGAGGATCAGCAGCCCCTTGCGGAACATCCGATGGCGGACATTCAGCCCGACGACGCCCCAGATCACCAGAACGACAAGCATCAACACGCCGCCGATGCGGAACCATTCCCGCCCCAGGAGGCCCACATACGCATTGCCCACACAGATCAGCGGCACACAGAAGGCCAGCACGCCGATGCATACGCCCAGCACCGCCAGGGTAATCTGCACGATCCGCCAGCGATAAGTCCTGCAGCGCGGCTCATCCTCCATTTCATCAGGGACGGCATGCCATGCGCGGTCGGTGAAGATGAACTGGACGGCAGCACCAGCCAGGCAGAATGCCAGCGCGATGAAAAAGCCGATATACGCGCGATTGCAGCCCTGATTGGCGATCAGCGCGCCAATGAGCCCGGCCAATGCCACACAGGCCGCGATCAGGCTCTGCATGCGGAAGCGTTGCTGAGATGTGGACAGCAGATTCCGCAGGGACTTCTCGCCCCGTGCCGTGACGCGCTCCTCCACAGGGGCAGTGCGTTCCTCGGGGGACTTGCGCTCGCCGCGAAGCAGCTCGTCGCAGGTCACGCCGAACAATTCCGCAATGACCGGGATCAGGGACAGGTCGGGTGCACCGTCATCCCGCTCCCAGCGGGAAACGGTCTTGTCGGAGACATTCAGCTGCTCGGCGAGTTCGCGCTGGGTCATGCCATTAGCCTTGCGCAGCGCCGAGATCAGCGCACCGATGGTCTTCTTTTCCATAATGGGCCTTCCTTTCTGCACCGATGTGCAGGATGATTCTACCATTTCAGGAGAGAGAATGCCACCCCACAGGCATAGAAATCTCTCTCGGAATGCGAGAATCCCGCCATTTTGCTTGAAAAAGCTGGCTGAATGCGTTTTTCCCATTCGGCATATCCTCATCAGGAGGTGATGCACATGTCCGAAGAAAGCAAAAGAGCCTCTTGGCGATCGCTGATCATCCTTGAGGCTGCAACGCTGGGTGCAGGGGGACTCGTAGGCTTCCTGACCCAGAAGGATTCTGCATTTTACGAGGGGCTGACACGTCCGATCTTCGCGCCGCCGGGATGGGTCTTCCCCATCGCGTGGACGCTGCTCTATGCGGCCATGGCAGCGGCGATGTGGTTCGTCCTGCGCGAAAAAAGCCGCGACCGATTCATCCTGCTGGGACTGTACATCGCCCAGCTGGCGGTGAATCTGCTCTGGCCAGTGCTGTTCTTCGTGCAGCAGACTATCGGCCTGGCCTTCTTCTGGCTGGTGCTGCTATGGATGCTGGCTGGCATCATGCTGTACCAGTTTTTCCAGGAAAGCCAGGTCGCCGGATGGCTGCTCGTCCCCTATCAGGTGTGGCTGACCTTCGCGGCGGTGCTGAATTTCTGCATTGCGCGGCTCAATCCGTGAAGTGGTAGATGCGCCGCAGTTCCTCCGTCATGCTGCCGTCCGGCTGATAGACGATCATCGGAGGCTCCGGATGGAGCATGGGACGCGCGTCCTTCATGGCCTCGATGAGCACCAGATTCGCCGCCTTGTTCGCATAGGGGTAGATCAGGCGGAAGCGCTTGGGTTCCAGATGCGCCCTGCACAGCGCCGTCATGGCCTCCAGCATGCGCGGTGCCGGGTAGATCATATAGAATCGCCCTTTGCCGCGCAAAAGCCGATGCGCCATGCGGAACCAGCCCGTCAGCCCGTCCTCGCCCTGATGGCGCGCCGTGGACAGGGACGCATCCGGGTTGAGCAGGGTCGTTCCGGCCACGCCATAGGGCGGATTGCACACGATGGCATCCACCGTGCCGCGCGGAAGGACGCTCTCCGCCTGCTCCACCGGCAGGGCGTGGACGGTGATGCGCTCCGCAAGACCGTTGATCCGCACGGAACGCGCCGCCATGTCCGCCATGTCCGGCTGGATCTCGAATGCATGGAAGCTGCTCCCCTTTCCACGCCCGGCCAGGAGGAGGGGCAGGATGCCCGTCCCCGTGCCGAAGTCCGCGACCTTGCCCTTGGCATCAATGCGGGCGAAATCCGCCAGAAGGACGGCATCCATGCCGTAGCGGAAGCCCTTTTCCTTCTGGAGGATATGCAGCCCGGCCAGCTGGAGGTCATCCAGCCTTTCCCCGTCCTGGATCAATCCGCCGGGGCATGGAAGATCAAATCGCTGCTCAAGCAATAGCCTGTAACTCCTTTGTAGACAACTTTGGACCAGATATCGCCGCGCTGCTGCACGGTGACAGTGGCGCCATAGGGAACTTCCTGCACATCCGGCGCGACGAGCGAGCACCACTTGTACATGGTCACATCGCCCCGGTCCGACGGATACGCCGTGCCCGTCCAGCCGGTGACGGCGGTCAGGGTCGCGTCATAGAGGGGCGTTTCGTCCGTTTCGTTCTCCGAGGGCTTGCTGCGGCTCAGATACGCGGCGGAACAATAGCCCACATACGCGTCATACTGCACGCGGCACCAGTCATCCAGGTTTTCCAGCAACATGACCGCCGTTCCCCTGGGGATGCGCGCCAGCACCTTGCTGCCGCTGGTGGTCGGCTGATCGCGCAGCGCCAGCGGATCCTTCACGGTGTTGATATACATCACGCCGATGGCCGGCAGCGGCTCTGTGTAGGTCAGGTGGCGGGAGAGCACATAGCCCGTCAGGCTGCCATGGCGGACGAAGGACCAGGTGCCGCCCTTTTCCAGGACGGTCAGCTCATCGCCGCTGGGGATGGTGGTGATGATCTTGCCCTCCGTGCTGGCGGTCTCACGCAGATTGACGTAGTTGACCGTCCCCATGACCCATGCGGTGAGGCCGTTGTCAGGCGACGCGCTGGGCGACGCACTGGGCGATGCCGAGGGGGATGCGCTGGGCGACGCCGAAGGCGACACGCTGGCGGAAGGCTGGGCATCAAAGTCCAGCTGGCCGGTGAGGACATAGCCGACAATGCCGGCCGCATCCACGCGGCACCAGGTGCCATCGTTGCTCAGCACGGTGACCTGCATGCCATGGGGCAGCTGGCGGAGGATGGTGCCGGTGGTAGAAGGCGTCTGGCGGAGCGGAATGGACACGACACCGCTGGGCAGGCTGACCACCGCAGAGGAATCGCCGCCGGTAGTGCCGGGATAGGCGCTGTGCATGGTCAGGTAATCCGGCGACACATAGCCGACTTCGCTGCCATACTGCACGCGCACCCATTCGCCCGATGCGTTCAGGATGCACAGCACCGTGCCGGATTTCAGCTCGCTCTTGATCTGATAATCATAGCCGGGGCCGGTGCGGAAATTCAGTGCATTGGTGCCGGTGACCGTCCCCCAGATGGTGATGAGTGTGGGTACTTCCGCCGTGGAAGTGGGCGGCGTGCCGGTGAAGATGAGTGATGCGGTCGGCAGGTAGCCGTTGATCTCGCCATACTTCACCATCGTCCACGTGTCGCCCTTGGCCAGCACGGTCACAGCCGCACCATTGGGAATGCCCGTCAGGATCTTGCCGCTCGTGCTGGCGGAATAGCGCAAGGGCGCCTCGGCATTCACCTCCACCAGGGTGACGGTGGCCTGATCCAGCTTGCCGGGGCTGATGGTCGCAGGCGCCTCAGTGGAGACGATCTCGCTGCTGCTCCCTGCGGAGAGGATGGTGTGGGTGAAGGTATACTGCACCCGCTCGCAGCCTTCATAGTAGAAGCCGAGGATCTGGTCATAGGTATAGCCCAGCTGCGCCATGCGCTGTGCGCCGCGCTGGCTCATGCCGACGCCATGTCCCCAGCGGGCGACGGTGATGCGGAAACCGCCGTCGGTCTTTTCCGCCGACCACATCTCGTTCTTCGTGCTGCTGTTGATGTTCATGCCCAGGGGCGTTTCCAGTTCGCCGAAGATGTCAAAGGACAGCGTCGCCTCGCGGGACACGCCTTCCACCAGGGCCGTCACGCCGAAGTCCATCTGCGTATACAGGCGGCTGGGCGTGGCGTACTTCGGGGTATGGGGCGTGACGCTGTTGATGGTCTGGATGACGGCCGATCCCCCCAGGAGGCTTTGCGCCTTCTGCGTCAGGAGGGACGAAAGGGTCTCATTCTGGCTGGCATGGCTGAAGTCGCTGTAAACGGTCAGCTTGCGGCGGATGCTGGAGGTGTTCGCCGCGTCAAAGGGGTCATCCTTCACGCTGAGATAGGGATAGCCCGATCCGCCCCAGATATTCTTGGCGGACTCGGTCTGTCCGCCGTTGGACGCGGTGTAATATGTGCCCGTCAGCGTGCCATTGTTCATGGCGACGATGCCCTTGGTGGCATCCACCGCCAGGGTGGCATTGGACGCAGTGCCGGTATAGCCATAATACACCTGATGCTGCGCGGTGTCCGTCACATCATACCGTTTGGACGCGCTGGCATTCATCTGGCGCAGCGTGTAGGTGCGCGCCGCGACGGCCTGCGCCTTGAGCGCTTCAACGGGCCAGCCAGAGGACATCTCGTAAGGCACCACGCCGTAGAGGTAGTACTCCAGATACACATGCACGATGGGATAGAGGCGATAGCCGCTGCCCTCCTGCACGGCGATGAGTTGCAGATCGCCCGGATAGAGGTTGCTCGGGCGCTTCGCCTGGGCGATGGAGACCGCGCTTTCGCCGCTGGCCTGATGCCGGCGCAGGCGCATCTCCTTCCCCATGGCGTAGGTCAGCCCGTTCATGGTCATGTTGATCTCGCCCGTGGCAGCATCAAAGCTGACAGCCACGGAATCGCCGCTGGACAGGGACATATTAGTATTGCCGTTGACGGAATACCGCCCCGTGACGGTCACATTCAGCTGGTTGACCGTCCCCATGGAGGACAGCCAGACGCGCACCATGCCATTGCGGGCGGTGGCATCACGGCGCAGCGGCGCACTGAGGACGATGACGTCCTCCTCCGCCCCTGCATGCACCGCGCAGAGCAGCACGGTCATGATGCATGCGGCCAGCAGCGCCGCGAATCTTCTCATTTTCATGGACGTTCCTCCTCAGATGACTTCGGATCGTATTGCATCCATTGTATCATAATTTGGGATACATGTCACTGCCAGTTGTAACAAATGCAGGCAGTGCATGCCAATGTCATGCGCGCGCAGCGGCCTTGACGGCGGTGATCTCCTCATACTGCTGATTCCACCTGGCCAGCACCTTCACGCCATCGCGGAGCATGCCGTATTCGTTGAGCGTCGGCGCGGCCAGGATGACCACATCCGGGTTCATGCGGCTGGGCATGAGGCGCTTGTCTGCCTTGGACATGGCCATGATGAAGGCCTCGTCATCCGCAGGCATATGCTTCAGGTCGATCTTCAGCACCAGGAAGCCGCCCTGCTTGAACGTCACCTGGGAGATGCCGAGCTTGTTGGCCTGGGCGCGCAGCTGGGCAATATCCAGCAGCGTCTCCACCGTCGGCGGCACGTCGCCGAAGCGATCCAGCAGCTCGTCGATGATGTCTGCGCGGTCGGCATCCGTCACCAGATCCGCGATGCGCTTGTACATCTCCATCCGCTGGCGGTCGTCCTTGACGTAGTTTTCCGGCAGATACGCATCGACCTTCACGTCCACGCGCGTTTCCATATGGGGCTGAGGCGCCGCCTTCCCGGCCAGCTCGTCCTTGGTCTCCGCCAGCACTTCCTCCATCAGCTTGCAGTACATGTCATAGCCGACGGTGGCCAGATGGCCGTGCTGCTCGGCGCCGAGGATATTGCCTGCGCCGCGGATCTCCAGGTCACGCATGGCGATGCGGAAGCCCGCGCCGAACTCAGTGAACTCCCGGATGGCCGCCAGACGCTGATCCGCCGTTTCGGAGAGGTTCCTGTCCGGGCGAACGGTGAAATACGCATACGCCTGCCGGTTGGAGCGTCCCACGCGACCGCGAAGCTGATACAGCTGGCTCAGGCCGAAGCGATCCGCATCAAAGACGATGAGCGTGTTCGCCGTGGGGACATCCAGGCCGGATTCGATGATGGTCGTACACAGCAGCACGTCATAGCTGCCGCCGTAGAAGTCCATCATCACGTCCTCCAGGCCGTGCTCCTTCATCTGGCCGTGCGCCACGCCGATGCGTGCTTCCGGCACGAGGGCATGCAGGCGTGCGTAGAATTCGTCGATGCGCTTCACCTGATTATACAGGAAGTACACCTGTCCGCCGCGGGCGAGCTCGCGCAGGATGGCATCGCGTATGATGCCGTCGTTGTATTCCACCACGCGGGTCTGCACGGGCAGACGCTGCTCCGGCGGCGTCTCCAGCACGGACATATCGCGGATGCCCACCATGGACATGTGCAGCGTGCGCGGGATGGGCGTGGCGGAGAGCGTCAGCACGTCCACCTGATTCTTCATGTTCTTGATCTGTTCCTTATGCTGCACGCCGAAGCGTTGCTCCTCGTCCACGATGAGCAGGCCCAGATCGTGGAACTGCACATCCTTGGCCAGGAGTCGGTGTGTGCCAACGAGGATGTCCACCTCGCCGACCTTGAGGCGCTCCAGCACATCCTTGACCTCCCTGGCCGTGCGGAAGCGGCTGAGCACCTCCACTTTCACCGGGAAGCCCTTGAAGCGCTTGAGCACCGTGTTGTAATGCTGCTGCGCCAGAATGGTGGTGGGCGCGAGGATGGCGACCTGCTTGTTATCCATGAGCGCCTTGAAGGCCGCGCGCAGGCTGACTTCCGTCTTGCCGTAGCCGACGTCGCCGCACAGGAGGCGGTCCATGTTCTTGGGGGCCTCCATGTCGGCGGTGATCTCCATGACGCTCTGCGCCTGGTCGGGGGTCAGCTCGTAAGGGAACATGTCCTCGAACTCACGCTGCCAGTGGGTGTCGGGCGAGAACGCGAATCCGGCGGTCTTCTCGCGCGTGGCATAGAGCTTCACCAGGTCGAAGGCGATGGCCTTCAAGCCCTCGCGCACCTTGGCCTTCTGCTTCTGCCATTCGGAATTGCCCAGCGAGTTCAGTTTAGGCGGACTCTGCGGATTGCCGATATACCGCTGCACGCGGTCGAGCTGCTCGATGGGGACGTTCAGCTTATCCGCGCCGTTATACTGGATCTGCAGGAAGTCACGCCGGACACCACCGGGGCCGCCGACCTTGATCTGCGTCGTGCCCAGGAAGATGCCCACGCCGTATTCCTCATGCACGACGTAATCGCCGGGCTTCAAATCAGTGAAGGCAGCGATCTTTTCGCCCACATGGCTGCGCTTTTTGACCTTGCGGTAGCCTGCGCCGTACACATCCGTGTCGCTGACGACCACCAGCCCTGCATCCGCCCAGATGAAGCCATGGCTGAGCGTTCCGGGCAGGATGGTGACCTGGCCAGCCGTCAGATTGGCGGCCTCCTCAGTGAAATGTGCGGATACCTCCAGCTCCTGCAGGCTGCTCTCCAGACGCTGACCGCGCGCCACGCCGCCGCACAGCAGCGCGACGCGATGCCCGGCCGCAATCCACTTGCGGCAGTCCTCCGCCAGCGTGCGCACCTGATTCGAATAGCCCTGGATGCGCTCCATATGCAGATCGATAGCATCCTGCACGCGCACGCCGCCGATGCCCTCCAGGAATTCCGTCATGGCGACCAGCGGCCGGTCATGCATGGCGAAAAGCAGTTCTTCCCAGGTCATGAGGAGGCCTTCCTGCTCGCGGACTGCCTCGCCGCGTCCCATCGCGGCCTCCAGATCCTCCGCAAAGCCGCTGCGGCGTTCCTCGGCGCGCTTGCGCAGCTGATCCGGTTCCGTCAGCAGGATGACATCCGGCTGGAACCAGTCGATCACCGTGTACGCCTCGTCAGTCAGGACGGGCAGCCATGCGCGGATGCGCCGGAAGGGCAGTCCGTTGCGCACGTCCTCGGCATCCTTCATCAGATGTGCCGTGCGGCGCTCCAGCTCCGCGATGCGGGTGGCGGTCTGCTCGCGCTGCTTGACCTTGGGGGCGATCTTCTTGTCATAATAGGCCGCGTCGTCCTCCGCATCATCCGGGAGGGGCGGCAGATCCGCAAAGAGGCTGACGCTTTGGGGCTTGTCCGGGCGGGAGCGCTCGATGGCCTCCTGCATGCGGTTCGCGGCGGACTCAGCTTCCTCCTCGGCCAACAGGATCTCCGTCGCAGGCGGCAGCACGGCTTCCTCCAGATGATCCATGCTGCGTTGGCTGATGCAGTCGAACGCGCGGATGGAGTCCACCTCATCGCCGAAGAACTCGATGCGCAGGCTGACCGAGCCGGAGGGCGGATACACGTCCACGATGTCGCCGCGCTGGGCGCACTGGCCCTTGCCCTCCACCATGCTGACGCGCTCATAGCCCATGCCGGTCAGATCGCGGATGAGCTGCTGGGGGGACGAATTCGCACCCAGGACAAGGCGGATCGTGCGCGCGGCGAAGCGTTCCGCATTGCCCATGCGGAGGATGCCGGCCTCCAGCGACGCGCACAGCAGCGAGACCTCTCCATCAGCAATGCGGGCCAGGGTCTCCAGCCTGCGCCACGCGCTCTCGTGGGAGGACGCGCCGCGGGTCAGGTCGATCTCTCCGCCGGGCAGGCACGCACACCGGCTGCCCAGCAGCTGCTGG